>JBFRWK010000001.1:0-3739 GCA_051439545.1 Xenococcaceae cyanobacterium
AGAACAAGCCCTTTAGCTCGCGATCGCCGGTTTCCCATTGTCAAACTAAACGGTTTAGTATGGCAATAGGGGGGCTATACCGATACGCACTGCGGAGGTATAGCGGCAACTGTTTTTGACTGCACCCGTTAAACCCTGGTTAAACGGACTTGGTTTTGATTTTTGTCTGATGAGGTGCAAGATCTGAGTCTAAAAGTTTTTTAAATAAAAGCTCTGGCAATTTCTTTCTAGCTTTACAGTAAGCACTGGTATTTTCTGATGGTCTCTCTAAATTTTCTCCTGCTAAGTAAGCAATGATTCTACTTACAGAGTTTTTACAACTATGATCTGTATCTAATACCTGAGACAGAAATGACCATACTATGACAATGGGATTATATAATCTATTTCTATATTTTGTACCTATTTCAATTAGAATGAGTTCAATTGTTTTACTTGGCAATACTTCTTGAAATGGAAGACCAATCGACTTTGTAAACTTATTTATCAAAACCTGGACTGGAGAAGTGCGTTTTTTCATCACGTGGGGAAATGTAAATTTAACTTAAATCCAGGCATATCATAATTTGTAGCGGTGTTACTAGCTGGCGATCGCGGGAGTTAAGTTAGCGGCATTCTTTTCTAATAAGTCAGCCCTAGTTATACTGCGAGATTCCGAAGCTTCGCCCAATTTTTTCCAGGTTCTTTCGGTTAATCGAAGAGAACGAACTTGACGATAATCATGGTTTTTAAGGGTGAATTTCCCCTGGATATCTCGTTTGCGCTTCATGATGTTTATCCATGAAATACATGGATAAAGTTTAACACTTACCTTGTATTACTTGGAAGTAAGCTATAGTTTTTTCTTGTTGTTTTTCACTTAAATCTTTTGTACTAATCAGTTTAGATAAGATTACCTTTGAAGTTTTAACTGATTACATTCGCCAACAGTATCTTCGCTAGTTTTCCCCCATTTTATGGTTCCATTAGTCCCATTTTATGGTTCAAGTGACAGATGGTCTCTACACTGGTTTATTAATTAAAATTATGGCTTATTTATGGTTAACTTCGCTGCAAAATCATTCTCGGTTGCGCCATCTTTCTTTAACTCAGATTATGCGTCAATTAAGGCGTGAATCTGATTTGTCCACTTTACTAAGTGAGCATTTTCATCTTGAGTTTCTGGGGATTTCAGCTATTTCCTAGCTTCTAGCTTCTTTCGGAATTGTCAGTATAATTACGAGTTAGCATTGTAAATTCGATTAAAAAATCAAATTAATTGATAAATTTCAGTAATTTATTAATCACTGAAATAATTTATGCTGTCAATTTTTGGATACAGCGATCGCTATATTATGCTTAATAGAAAAAATCTCTCAATTCTTACTCTTTTAATAGACAAAAATTGAAATAAAAATAGTTTCTAATTGTAGTACAGGATATTTATGCAAGAGTTCTTATCAATGAAATAAACGCGGATCTAACCGATCTCAGATTTTGGCAATTGGCGATCGCATAATAGAAGAGAGTAAGCGATCGCACCTCAAAATGGTAAAACACGAGAATGAGGACAGTTCAAAATTATAATAATTGCTATTTAATAGAGTTTAAAGAAACTCTATTATAGCTTAACATCTCTTAATTGACTATTGCCGGCATTCGGCTATAGTTTAACACTTGAGCTTGCCCATTCTGACCTATAGTTATAAGTTTATAGAGTTTAATATTTTGAACTATTCGCGATTTATTATTATTAATTCGCATTTTCACTTCGTCTACACCTTGTGGCAAAAAATAAGCCAGATCGCTATACCCAGGAATCTCAAAACTAATGTTACCAAGCGGAATTTTGAGTAAAGGATCTGATTGCTTAAAAAACTCCACCTTAACAGGTGAGGAGGATAAATTTCTGATTGTTATACGCCTTGCATCTGAGACTGATTTCTTTGAAGTGTTTGGTCCTAGATTAACCAATTTTCTATTTTTTAAGGCATTAGCTAATTTCTGAAACTCTTGTTGATAAGCCATTAATGTATAGGGACCAAAAAGAGTGCATCCTCCTTCGTAATGTTGTTTATCATATTCCTCTTTGGTTGTAATATAGAGGGAATAGTCATTTGCATATGCTGCCAGGGCTAAGTATTTTACACCAGCATCTTGAAGCTCATTTAAAACAGTTTTTTTTAAGCGTCTACCTGCCATAGTAGTAATCTCACCTGGAATAGCTGTCAGGACAAGATTACCAAGCTTGATAATTTGTAGTGGTAGAAGATTAGGAGTTATAGGGGGGTCTAGAAGACCTGTTCTCAGTATAATTGGCTTAGGTAAATGCCCTTGAACAAATTCTTCTTTATCTTCTGTTATACCAAACTTTGCTGCAAGTCCTGCTATAATCAATCCTTGTTGTGTTCTTTCTACAAGAGAAAGATTATCATTCCTCAAACCTTCTCTTAATGGAACTTTGATAGTTTGCCTCAGCACTTTAATCTTGGGAATACTATCTTCTGTACTACCTGCTGCAAATGCCAATCCTAAAGCACCAGGCCATGTTCTTTTGTCAGGTTCACTCTCAATGCTAACTTTCGACATATCAACGCGTGTATGTCGATAATCAACTTCTCCTTGTAACTCTTCCGTAGCGGTATCAAAAAGTTCTTTGGCTTTATCAAATTGTTTTTTTCCGTGTAATTCCATGTGGCTTTTATCACTTACACCATCTGGAATATGACCAAACTCGACATTACCAGAAACATCACCACAATTGGAATTAGCAAACGCAGCAACAAATGTTTCTTGTGCATCGTAATTTGTATTGAATTCTTTTTCAAACAGTAAAGATGCATACCCTTTATTGTCACCATTTATTAAGGTGTTTTTTTGACCTCTATCAGTCGGATGAATTGCATACCAATTTAAAACCCCTAATGGTGATTCACCTTTCTGATTGAGCTTAACAAACTTGAGCAACAACATTTCTTTGTCGGTTTCATCTCCGTATTCATTCCTTTCTTTCTCCGGATTATTAAGATAGGCTTCAACGGAGCGCTGTCTACCACAATCTGCTATTGTTCCTCTATTAATGTAAATCTTTCCGGGGGCTAGATTATTGTGAGCTTTTTGGATAGATATGACAATGCCAGAGATAATACATTCAAAAGTATGGATATCGAATCCTCCCGCAACCTCTTCGAAAAGTCTGCTGTGAGAAAAGCCACCAGGTCCGCTATGAGTATGAGTTGCACTAATTAAAACATTTTCTTCATAGTATAAAGACTTAAACTGCAAATTAAGTCGCTTAATTACTTCTGATTTTACTGCTTCTACACCTGCCCACAGATCAGCAGATACTATAACTACACGCTTATCAAATTCCTTGTCTACAATAATAAAGGCTCTTGAATATAGTCTTGATTCGACTCCGCTAATTATTTGAGATGGATCTGCCATACCTTGCATCCCTTTTCCAATAGCAGGATCGGTAATATCAGATATTCCTATACCAATGTTGTATGTTGTCATGTTTTTAATTGGAAATTGTATTTAGCTGAAATGATTTAATAATCCCTCTTATGTCAGAGTGGGTTAAAAGCTTGATTTTTCCTGGACTGAAAGGATCTAAATTCTTTAAATCCTCCTACTGGTTTGTCAATTAATTAATGATGGGTTATTTGCTAGAATTAGGAGGTAATGCGATCGCGCTTAATATTAATGCCCAAAAAATATATCGTTGACTTAAGTGAATCAGAACAACAGTCACTCA
>JBFRWK010000002.1:0-7382 GCA_051439545.1 Xenococcaceae cyanobacterium
TCCTACTCTAATTACTGGTCATGGTACTCATAAAGAGCCTGATTGCAGAGGAGCGTAGTGAAGCGAAATGTTTCATGCTGCGTTCTGAAGACGAGTCGCCTCGGTGACGAGGTGGCTTAGTTTAACAGCACAACTCGCAATCTGGGGTTGACTACTAAGCCAAAAACTAACTATTTAGTTGATACTCGGCAACTAGCTATTTTAGCTATTCCGTTTGAAGTAGTATTGTAAATAGCCAAAAGCTATTAGCTTTTAGCTGTAATTACGTTACACTTCCACTGTGACACCACGCCAAAAAGCAACATAACCTTTAATATTATTTGCTTTTTCCTTTGTTTCGGGGTAGTACCAAGCAGCATCTTTATTTTCTTTGCCATCAACTACAATATTGTAATAACTCGCCTGTCCTTTCCAAGGACAAGTAGTGTGAGTATCGCTTGGCTGAAAATATTCCTGGGATATCGAATCTGGAGGAAAATACTGATTTCCTTCTACTACCTCACAACGGTCACTTTCGGCTAAAACTGCACCATTCCAAATTGCTTTAGGCATTTTAAATTACTTTTCTAATTGGTTTTGGGAGTGATATTTTAAAATATACACAATATTATGTAACTTGGCGTTGCTGAATAGAGAATGCAAAAAGCGAAATCACCGTTCTCAGTAATCAGTAATCAGTAATCAGTAATCAGTAATCACCAACGCCTGTAACTTCTTCACTCCTCAGACAAATTCTTCCGCAGTTTTTTCTTTAACAGATTTAATATTACAAGTTTTCTGATTCCAGACATATGCACTTATCCCAACAACTAGATTAGAAATACCAGCAGCAGCAAAAATACCATTCACCCCAAATAATTTACTGCCTAAATAGGCTAGGGGAATATACAGAATAATCATTCGCGTACCAGTCATAACCATAGAAGGAATAGGTTTCCCCAAGGCATTGAAAGTCGAACTAGCAATATAAATAATTCCCGCAGCAGCGTAACTAATTGGTACAAACCAAAGATAATTAGTGGCAATTTGAATCACATTAGGGTCGTTATTAAATAAAGATACTAACCAGCTAGCACTGGGTGCGAGTATAATTGCAACCATAATGCCCCAACCCAAGCAGAATAAGTAGCTCAAATTTAAGGCTCGATGCACTCTCTGATATTTTTTTGCTCCCCAGTTTTGACCGACAAAAGGTCCTATACTAGCTGATAAAGCAATAATCGCGATTAAAGAGAGAGATTCTATCCTAGAGGCGATCCCAAATGCTGCTACAGCTTCTGCTCCATAATAAGCGATCGCACTAGTAATTAAACCGATAGAAACGGGTGTAATCATACTTGCTGCTGCTGCTGGTAAACCAATTTGTAATACTTGTTTCCAGGATGCCCAAATTACTCTAAACTTAGGTAAATTAAAACACAGCATTTTTTCCTGGTAGTGCAATACCAATAAAGACGCTATCAAGGTTATGGCGCGAGAAATAATTGTAGCGATGGCTGCACCTTGAATTTCTAAACGAGGAAAAACACCCCAACCTAGAATAAAGAGAGGATCTACGGCAATATTTACTCCTGCTGCCACAATCATAATAATTCCTGGAGTTAAAGTATTTCCACTAGCTCGAATGGCACTATTTCCTACCATGGGTACTACCAAACAAATCATGCCAAAATACCATATTTGCATATAGCTACGGATATAAGGCAAAATCTCAGTATTCGCCCCTAAGGCAGTAAACAAAGGGTCGATCGTTAATAAACCTAAAAAGACAAAAATTGCTACTATTGATAGTGATAAGGTGAGACTGTCTGTAGTTAATCTTTGAACTCGATCGCGATCGCCTTCCCCAATAGCACGAGAAATTATTGAGGATGCGCCTACTCCCAACCCCATGGCTAAACTCCCTAAACTCATCACTACAGGAAAAGTAAAACTCATTGCAGCCAAAGGTTTAGTCCCTAATTGTCCTACAAAATAAGTATCTGCAATGTTAAAAGCAGTGATGGCGAGAACTCCCCAAATCATTGGGATAGTTAGTTTTATTAGTTGCTGTCCTACATTTCCTTCTATTAGTCGTTGCTGCATAACTTGGCAAAACCGAATCAGTTTTGTAATAATATTTAACCATTTAAGCTCAAGTTAGCATAACACTATTACCTCAGTATAGGTAATAAGTAAGATTATTTGGACTTATCGCTCTAAGCTCTCGAACTAATAAGAAGCTTTCTAGCTCTCAGCTACTAATCATTAAATTTTTGGCTATATAGCAATCCCAAATTAAATTAGAGAAACTTTTTTAATTAACCCTAGATAACTTGAAAAGTTCCCCATTATTTTACCGAATTTTTACAATACAATTACATTATTGCATCGGTTATATTTAGAGCTTTTTCTATAGTATACTGGATATTTAAATCTTATATTATTTGTTTTTATTTTTTTAAATAAGTTAGTTTGTCTGGTGACAAATTAATTTTATGATTGTCTAATTGTTCTAATATTTTTCAAATAAATGATTCGTATTCTTATAGTTGACGACCAAAAAACTATTCGCGAGCTATTAAAAATAAACTTAGAGAAAAACAAAGATCTAGAAATAGTTGGATTTGCCGTCAATGGAAAAGAGGCTATTAAACAGGTACAAGAATTAACTCCAGATCTAGTATTGATGGATATCAATATGCCAGTCATGAATGGCTTAAGAGCCACAAAAGTAATTAGTCAAAAATTTCCGAATACAAAAGTTATTGTATTTACTACTAATGATAACGATAAATATCTTAACTTTGCTCTAGATGTGGGTGCAAAAGGTTACTTATTAAAAGATACTTCCGATGAAGAAATATCAAAAGCTATTTATCACGCGCAAAAAGGATATTTTTATTTAGAAAATAAATTAGTAGAAAAATATTTAGTAAAGTTAGCAAAAGTACAATCAGATCTTAATAATACTTTTGGGCTAAAGCAATTGATTATTAACCAATCTCAAATAATTGATGAGAAGTTGGATAGTAGTCGATTTTTTGCAGAATTACAAGAAAGTAAATTTACATTCAGAGATATAAATAATCGTATTCGTAAGCTAGAAAAGACAATTTCTTCCCTACGCAAAATTTTGAATATTTTTATTACATTATGTGGCATAAGCCTATTAATTATTTTGACTCTAGTTGCCAACAACAGCTAGAAAAGTTACTTATTTTTAAGCAATTTTTTTACCAAAACGTCGATCGCGCTTTTGATATTCCTGTAACGCTTGTATAAACTCTTTTCTATTAAAATCAGGCCAGAGAATATGAGTTACATATATCTCAGTGTAAGCCATTTGCCATAGCAAGAAATTACTCAGTCGCATTTCGCCACTAGTGCGAATAAGTAGATCGGGGTCGGGACTATTATGAGTATATAAATATTTAGATAATAAACTTTCGTCAATCGCCTCTGGTTTAATTTCTCCTTGTTTAATTTTTTCGGCTATATTCTGACAAGCTTTAACAATTTCGTGACGACTACCATAATTAATTGCCACATTAAAATAGACAGCTTGGTTATTTTTAGTTGTTTCCATCGATCGCTCTATAATTTGTCGCAAAGATGAAGGCAGAGGAGAAAGATCGCCAATAAAACGAATACATATTTCCTCAGCATTCATTTCAGCTAATTCTTTATGTAACAATCTTTCAAATAAAGCCATGAGAAAATTTACTTCTGGTAGAGGACGACCCCAATTTTCAGTAGAAAAGGCGTAAGCAGTAAGAGTTTTAATGCCATAATCTTTACAACAGCGTAATATTTCTTTGAGAGTATTAGCTCCTTGGCGATGTCCTTCTATTCTCGGTAATCCCTTATTTTTTGCCCAGCGACCATTTCCGTCCATAATGATAGCTATATGCTGGGGTAATTTTGTTAAATCTGGAATAGGACTAGATATAGTAGATATTATTTGTGCCGTCATAAAATTATCTTTATCGTTCGATTTGTCTTGAGTAATTTTTTTTAATTAAAGATTTATTGGTATCAAGGGAAAATTGAAAGATTAACCGTATTCTTAAAAATTCTGCTCAGTTAAGATCGGATGAATTTAAAATTTGTTCTAGGTAAGTCGAGGTAAGATTAGTACTCCAATAGTGCATAGGTTGCCAAACAATAAGAAAAGTGTAAATTAATTCTATTTTTTCGATCGATGTCCAAGAATTCCAAGATAAGACAGTCATCATGTGATGCAAAGTAGCTCTGAAATGAGTTAAAGAATCTCTAAAATAACTGGTCAATTTTCTTTTTTTACTATGCCAATCAATCTTTTGCCATATACGTGGTGTTGGTTTTTGCCATTGTTTTGGTAAATCCTCTAGACGATCGCGTAGATTGTCTAAACTCAAATAATGTTCGACTAGATAATTAATTCTTACTCTAGTTTGGAAAAAATGAGGTCTGAAACATACTTCTCCCGCTAAATCTTTAGAAGATAAATAGGTACTCATGATGAACTGCTAGAACTTAGATTTAGTTTGCTTGTAGTAAAAAGCTTACCGAGTTACTAAAGTTCTGTCAGTCGGCTATAGTCGGGAATTTAATGAGTAAAATTTAGCAGAAAAAAGTAAGATAAATCAAATAAGTCGGAAAAAGTAGGGTAAAATAATAAACAATGGACAATTGATAATTATTTAATTTGGTCAAATAGCCTCTCTTCTACTATTTATAACCATCCTAGATAGTTACCAATAATCAGACCAAGTCCTACCCCTAACCCACCACTAAAAAAGTTACTAACAATCTTGAGATGAGATGCTTTGTAGCTAGTTCGATAAAATTTAAAACCCTTAATTTGACTCATGATTAATCAAAATCGATTTGCTATTTCATTGTTAACAGAGTGGGTCTAATTAGCTATTGTGATATTACGCAAAGATCTATATCTCTGTTTTTAAAAATATGTATAAATACGCAATTACTAGCTCAGCAATATTCGATCGTTGAGCAGTTGCCAATTCAAAAGACTTCTAGTTTTAGTTTATTAATGCTTATTAAAAAAGATACAAACACTCTACATAATCAATTTTGTGTCCATGTATGGAGTCAAAAGAAAAAACCGCCACAAAATTAAGAATAGATACTTTCTAAGTATTTATAGCATTCTTTGAGTGAATTGATATGATGAATGTGGGATACAAACTACTAATCGGTCAATATACTACTGCTGGTGGCGAAGCTCCCAGTCGTATTAAATATATTGACTTTCGTGGTGGTACTAATAACGCAGAATATTTTACTGATAGCTCGACTATTTCCGGACATCCCAACGCCAATGGTGCATCGGGAGTAGGCGCAGCCTTTTATCAGACTCCTACTCAACTAGAGTCTTTCTCTTCTTTTGGCATAACCCCTATCTTATTTGATAATGAAGGTAATCGCCTACCAGAGCCAGAACTTCGACAAAAACCAGATATTGTAGCACCCGACGGTACAAATACAACTTTTTTTGGCTTTGACGTTGAAGGAGATGGTTTCCCCAATTTCTTTGGCACTTCTGCTGCTGCTCCCCATGCTGCTGGAGTAGCTGCTTTAATGCTTCAAGCCTATCCCGAAGCAACTCCAGAATTAATTTATAACACATTAGAGCAAACCGCGATCGATCTAGATAATCCTGTTACGCTTAGATTCGAGCGAGGATTTGATGTAGCTTCTGGTTTCGGCTTAATTCAGGCAGATTTAGCGATAGAGGCTTTACCGACCTAAGTTTAATAATTCTGGGCTATTAATTTACTCGATCTAGTACTTTGTCAAGATTAATTTGAGGGATGAGTGTCATTCAATTCTATCCCTTGTCCCCTTGTCCACCTTGTCCTCCTTGTCTCATCTCAACCCATCATTTCAAAATTGACAGAGTACTAGTCCAGAGCCACAAACCAGATTAGTATCGGTAGAGGGAAAAATTTGAGACAATAGAGAAGACTTTTGGCTAATTTCGCTACCGAATAGTTAATAAAAAATTATGCAAACTCTAGACAATCCTACTATTAACTCTACCGATAACTTAGCGATCGATACTACTATCCATCGCCGTAAAACTCGTCCAGTCAAAGTAGGGGACGTAACTATTGGCGGTGGTTTTCCTGTCGTAGTTCAATCGATGATCAATGAAGATACCTTAGATATAGAAGGTTCGGTTGCTGCTATTCGTCGTCTACACGAAATTGGTTGTGAGATCGTACGGGTGACAGTGCCTAGTATGGCTCATGCCAAAGCTTTAGCCGAAATTAAGGCAAAATTAGCTCAAACTTATCAACCAGTGCCTTTAGTTGCCGATGTTCATCACAATGGCATGAAAATTGCTTTAGAAGTAGCCAAACACGTAGATAAAGTCAGAATTAATCCAGGACTATATGTGTTTGAAAAACCCAAAAGCGATCGAACAGAATATACGCAAGCAGAATTTGCGGAAATTGGGGCAAAAATTCGCGAAACTTTAGAGCCTTTAGTTATTTCTCTGAGAGAGCAGGGAAAAGCTATGCGCATTGGCGTTAATCATGGCTCTTTAGCCGAAAGAATGCTTTTTACTTATGGTGATACTCCTGAAGGGATGGTAGAGTCTGCCCTAGAATTTATTAAAATTTGTGAATCTCTAGATTTTCGGAATATTGTTATTTCCCTTAAAGCTTCCCGCGTGCCTGTCATGTTGGCAGCCTACCGCTTAATGGTTAGACGCATGGATGAACTAGGCATGGACTATCCCCTTCATTTAGGCGTTACCGAAGCTGGAGATGGCGAATACGGACGGATTAAATCTACTGCGGGTATTGGTACTCTTTTAGCAGAAGGAATTGGCGATACTATTCGAGTTTCTCTTACCGAAGCCCCAGAAAAAGAAATCCCTGTTTGTTACAGCATTCTCCAAGCTTTAGGTTTGCGAAAAACCATGGTAGAATATGTAGCCTGCCCTTCTTGTGGTCGTACTTTATTTAATCTAGAAGAAGTATTACATAAAGTCCGCGAAGCCACTAAACATCTAACTGGTTTAGATATTGCAGTTATGGGTTGTATTGTCAATGGCCCTGGAGAAATGGCAGACGCAGACTATGGTTATGTCGGTAAGCAACCTGGCTATATTTCTTTGTATCGCGGTCGAGAAGAAATTAAAAAAGTACCAGAAGAACAAGGGGTAGAAGAATTAATTAATTTAATTAAAGCCGATGGCCGTTGGGTAGAGCCGTAAATTTGAGTAGCAAGTAGCAAATAGCAAGTAGACGAGCGCGGGAAGGGCTACAAAAAACCTTCTCGCGCTCTGCCCAGCCTTTGCCGCCGTGCGGGGATACAAGGAAACGGTACAAATATGGACAGTCTTATAATTGGGTTGTCGGTAGGAGGCTTAGATATAGGTTTTT
>JBFRWK010000003.1:0-8912 GCA_051439545.1 Xenococcaceae cyanobacterium
GAGCATTAATCTACTGAATCAAGAAACGAGCTTCAAACGAAGTACTCGTCAGAAAGCGAAACGAGCTAGCATGGATGTGACGTATTTGCTGCAAGTTCTTAACGCTTCGATTCCTTTACACTCTAACCCATCTGAGGTCTAAATTTTCTTGCGCTTACCCTGGGGTTCCTGTTGTCGAAAAGCATGATTCTGGATACATTTTAAAAGAGCGAAAAATTGATTTTTCCCAGTTGAATTAACTCTAGTTTCCGCTAAGTCTGGAAGTCTGGAAGGAAGTCTCGAAACCTGGCTCCGTTAATGCCCTACCGTGTACACATAAGTCTCTTGTGTTTCGTTTCTGAGATTTTCTATGAGTTTTATGATATTTATGGGTATTTAACTAAATTAAGATCTAACGTAGATATAGACAGAAATAGGAATTGAGCCAGGAGAACATCGATTATGCAATTTACTTTTTTAGATACTCGTTACCAAGAAAATTCATCCCAAATTCCTGTAGTTGAAAGCCAAATAGGTGGCAAATATCGACTTGGTAACATGAGCAATTTTGAAGAGATTTTAGTATTTGCTGAAGAATTGATCTATGAAAAGATCGGCAATTATTTTAGTGATTTGCAACGTACTATCTTAATGACTACTCTACAGGGAAGTAGAAAAACTTATGACCAAATTGCAGCAGAATGTGGCTACTCTCCTAAATATGTGAAGCAAGACATTGCTCCTAAACTCTGGCAACTGCTTTCTCAAGCTTTAGAGCGAAAAATAACTAAATCTAATGTTAAAGCTATACTAGAGCACCAAATGCGTCATCAGCCCCTTGTGGTTGAGTCGCCTTCCCCTGTTGCTTTATCCCCGGTTCCCTCGGCTGATGAGAAGGGTCATGGTCGGGGTAATATTCTCTTAGTGGACGATCGGCCACAAAATCTCAAACTATTGTCTGATTTGCTCGAAGAACAAGGATATGAAGTGCAACAGGCGATTAATGGTTTAGTTGCACTTCAAGCAATCGCCAGAGCCTGTCCTGATGTAATCTTATTAGATATTAATATGCCAGAGTTAGACGGCTATAGTGTTTGTCAAAGACTCAAAGCCAATCCCCAAACCCAAGAAATTCCCGTGATTTTTGTGAGTGCCTTTGATGAGGCCTGGGATAAAGTTAAAGCCTTTTCTGTGGGAGGCAGTGACTACATTACCAAGCCCTTTAAAACAGTTGAGGTATTAGCTAGAGTGGAAAATCAATTAAAAGTTCGACGTCTGCAACTTCAGTTACAAGAGAAAAACCGTCAGTTAGAGCAAGCTCTTCAAAAGTTAGAAAAAATTACTGCCAAGTCTGAGCCAACTAACTACTAGAACTTACACATTCAGTAGATCGCAAAGAGCGCGGTCGCCAAAAATAAGTATCCTCTGCTACTTTTTGTCCCGCTTTAAGTTGGTAGCCAATTCTATTATACGCTCGAAGTATCAATTCAATTTTTGGCAACACTATCCTTTGCTGACACGCCCTAGTACTCGACTGGTGCCACTCGTACTATGAACCATCAGAAAACTACCTCTACGAACAAATTCAGCCTCCGCACAACCCTTGTGGTGTCGTTTGTCGTACAAATTGTGGCAGTTGTCGTGTTGACTGGATGGCTCTCGTTCCGTAACGGGCAGAAGTCGGTGAATGAACTGATGAACCAGATCGGCCACAAAGTCACGGCTAACGTTAAAAAGCACTTTCAAACCTTTGCCGATACACCCTCTCAGTTTTTACAAATTAATGTGGCGGCCTTTCGGGTGGGTAATTTAGACTTCACTGATTATCCGAAAATGGCGCGCTACTTCTGGGAACAGACGCAAATCTCTGATGCCGTGCCTTACGTTTACTTCGCTAACCCACAAAGAGATTTTGTTGGCGTCTGGCGGGAAACGGACAGTCTCACCACCCTTCGGATTAGAACCCAATTGACCGCTCCGCGTCTGGAAATTTATCAACTCGATACCCAGGGAAAACCAATGGCGTTAATCAGTAAGGACATGTTCGATCCGCTTACACGACCTTGGTACCAAGTGGCGGTAAAATCTGGTCGACCAACTTGGTCTCCTATCTACGTGTTTGTGAATCCCCCCCGCCTCGGCATTACCCACGCTGTCCCGATCTATGATGGCTCGGAGTCACTCCTTGGGATAATAGGAGCAGATCTGACGCTCTCTGATATTAGCAATTTTCTGAGGCAGCTCGACGTCAGTGACTCCGGACAGGTTTTTATCATTGAACGTTCGGGAGAAATTGTTGCCAGTTCGGCAGCAGAACCCCCTTTCCTCAAGACTGAGGCAGGGGAAAAACGACTGGCTGCTGTACACAGCAACAACCCTTTAATCCGAGAAGCGGCGCAGAATTTGCTGAGTCGGTTTGGCAGTTTCGAGCGGATTGACACGAGTAAGCGGTTTACCTTCGAGATGGAAGGCAAGCCTCAATTCCTACAGGTGACGCCGCTTCAAGATGGCCGAGGTCTCGATTGGCTTATGGCCGTGGTCATTCCCGAGACTGACTTTACGGCGCAGATCGACGCCAATACTCGCAATACAATTGTCCTGTGCGTCATAGCTTTGGCAGTGGCTACACTGTTGGGAATCGTCACCTCCCGCTGGATTACCGCACCCGTGGTGCGGGTTTCCCAGGCATCAGACCAACTGGCTCAGGGGGATCTCTCGCAGCAGGTAGAACCCAGCTTTATTACTGATATTAACACCCTGGCAGAGTCTTTCAACAAGATGGCTGGGCAACTTAGGAAATCCTTTGATGCTCTTCGTCAGAGTGAGGCGACTAATCGTGCGATTGTCAACACCATTCCCGATTTGATGATTCGCGCTAGAGGTGATGGTACCTATTTAGAGGTCATCGGCAGCGATCGCCCCCAGAGGGTCTATGAAGTAAAACGGTTGAGATCTGAAAAAACCATTGAGGAATCATTTCCTCCCGAGCTGAAAGAACAGCGAATACACTACATTCAGCAAGCCCTGACAACTGGTAAACTGCAAGTCTACGAGGATCAAATTATACTCAATGGTCAACCCCGGTATGAAGAAGTCCGCATTATGGTCTTGGGGGAAGATGAAGTGTTGATCATGGTGCGGGATATTAGTGCTCGAAAGCAAGCTGAAAAAGCTTTAGAACAAGCGAATCAAAAATTAGAGCAAAAAGTAGCGGAACGGACAGCTTCTCTGGCAGAAAGCCAAAGAACTCTGGCTACCCTGATGAGTAATCTACCGGGAATGGCCTATCGCTGTCAATTTGACCGAGATGGGATCATGATTTTTGTCAGTGAAGGATGCCAGAGTTTAACGGGTTATTTACCTGAAGATTTGACCGAAAACCACTTAGTTAAATACAATCAATTAATTCATCCAGAAGAGCGAGAAGGAGTTTGGCAACAGGTACAAGAAGCCCTTGCCGAAAAAAGACCATTTCAGCTTACTTATCGTATTTTAACTCAACAGGGGACTGAAAAATGGGTTTGGGAACAAGGACAAGGAATTTTTAACCCATCCGGAGAAGTAGAATTTATTGAAGGTTTTATTGCCGATCTTAGCGATTTGATTAGAGCCGAACAAGCCTTAGAACAAAGCAATCAGGAATTACGGTCAACGCTACAAAAATTAGAAGCTACTCAAGTAGAACTCCAAAAAGCTAAAGAAAAAGCAGAAAGTGCCAATCTGGCCAAATCAGAATTTTTAGCGAATATGAGCCACGAGCTCCGCACTCCTCTCAATAGTATTCTTGGTTTTGCCCAAATTCTCAGCAAAGATAGCTCCTTTAAACCAGAACAGCGGCAACGCTTGAGCATTATTAACCGCAGTGGCGAACATTTGCTCTCTTTAATTAACGATATTTTGTCAATGTCCAAAATTGAAGCAGGTCGAATCATCCTCAATGAAACAGATTTTGACCTCCACGCTCTGCTTCAGAATCTGCAACAGATGTTTGCGCTCAAAGTCCAAAACAAAGGACTGCAATTTTTCTTAGAACTAGATGCTAATTTACCCCAATATATCTCTACAGATGAAGCCAAACTGCGACAAGTATTAATTAATTTAATTGGCAATGCCGTTAAATTTACCGAACAGGGCGGGATAATCTTAAGAGCTCAAGTCGCTCGAGATGAGCCAAATCACCAACATAACCTTAAATTAGAAGTAGAAGATACAGGTCTAGGTATTGCCCCAGAAGAACTCGATAAGTTATTTGTCCCCTTTGAACAAACCGCAACAGGGCGTAAAATCAAACAGGGGACTGGATTAGGGCTAGCCATCACTCACAAGTTTATTGAGCTGATGGGGGGAGAGATTACCGCTAGAAGCACAGTAGGTGTAGGTACTTGTTTTCAATGCTCGATTCCGATTCGCCTTACTTCGAGTGAAGCAACTCCTGTCAAAACAGCTAAGGGTAAAGTAATTGGTTTAGCACCCGAACAACCTGAATATCGGATTTTAGTAGTGGATGATGAGGCTGACAATCGCCTCTTATTGTTAGATTTACTGACTTCAGTAGGGCTTTCGGTGCAGCAAGCCAGCAATGGACGAGAAGCGATAAAGATCTGGCAAGCATGGCAGCCCCATCTGATTTGGATGGATTTGCGGATGCCCCAAATGGATGGATATCAAGTCACCAAAAAGATTAGAAAGACAGAATCGGAGTTAGACAAAGAGGGGCTCTCGACGAAGATTATTGCCCTGACAGCTAGTGCCTTTAAGGGAAAGCGAGACATCACACTAGCATCGGGTTTCGATGATTTTGTCATCAAACCTTTTGAGGAGTCGATTATTTGGTCGAAGATGAGCCAACATCTAGGAGTGGAGTTGATTTACCAACACTCAGCCCAGAACAATGGTCAACAACTACAAAAAACTGTTGCTGGTCGAGATCTAGTTCCCCCAGTCGATTTGGCAGGAGACTTAAAGAATATGTCCTCTCAGTGGTTAAAAGAGCTGCACCAAGCCGCCAGTCAACTCAAGGGGAAAAAAGTAATGCAGCTAATCAAAGCGATTCCGCCTGAACAAGCAGCGATCGCTGCTCAACTGCAAACCTTAGCCGACAACTATCAATTTGATGAAATTGTCAGATTACTAAATTTTTCTTAGTGTCGCTCCCGAACTTTTCTGAACTTTAGGGGATTTTTCCTGCCCAAGATTTCACCCATACTGATAATCAAAGAAATCGGCATCCCCCTATTACCCTAGTATTTATCAGGAGCGTGATGATATGTCAAAATCCAAGCCAAAATTCCACAAAATTCTCGTTTTAACTCAAGAGGAACGTCTTTCTCTCCAACGCAAACATGATGTTTTACTGCTATTGCAACATCTAGCAGAAAGAGAAGAAACTACGGTCAAACTAATCCTCGATCGCCTTTACGATTTCGGTGCTGCTAACCTGATCGAGAACAAACTAGGTTCTCGTTCTCTCAAGAAACTAACCAAAGTAGCAGCAAGGGTTTCTAAACCAGCTTTTGGAGTCATTGCACCGTACTGGTTTAAACAAAACTGTCCCCAACTAATTGCTAATTGGTTAATCGAACAAGTTGCTTTTGAAAATAGAGAAACAACTGCTACAGAAATAGTCAAAGTTGACTCTAATGAGCTTCAATTAGCAGAATCAAATAGGTCAGAAATTACACAGCTTCGCTCTCAAGTCAGATTACTTACTAGCATTCTCGTTACTATTATTATTCTTGGTGGTGGTAGTTTTGCTTGGTTATTCTACAGTCCCAAAGTTCAAACATCCTCATGGATGCAACCAGCCAAAAATCCTAGTACTTTAGTCCAAAATTAAATCTGTCTTGTGCGCAATCTTGTCTCTTGCTACTTAAGTTCAATTGTTCTACTTGTTCTTTCCTACTCGGGATTGGTTGAGTTTGCCTATCGCTTCAGCGATCGCACTCAGAGTTGGATTTTAGAGTCGGTTTCTGTCGCCTAAAGTAGCGATCGTCGATAGAACGAAATCAGTACAAATGCTCGGACAGAATCAACACTCTTCATCTTTATGCACCTGAATTTGAGAAAAATTAATCTCGACAAAAATCCTGCTTATTCTCTAGCAGTTAAGGAACTAAAAGAGGAGGGAATTTTATCGCATAAGTAGGTCAACCTAATTATTTGTAGGATGGGTAGAGCGAGAGCGAAACCCATCAATTAGTTGCTGGTGTTGGGTTTCATCCTTCAACCCAACCTACAGAACATTTGATGTTTAATTAAGTGGAGCTACTTAATTGTGAATTAAGACAAGAAAAGTATCTCAATAATCTAACTAAAATTTCTGCATTGATTCTAGCAAAAAATAGCTAAATATTAATTAGGGTTTGCTGAATAACGGATAACCTTTATCAAATAAAGCTTACAGGGATTTTAGGTGCAGAAAAAAGTTAAGTAAAAGTGGCGAAAACCCCTTAAAATTGGTAAAAGACCCTTGCACTTTGCACCCATAAGCGGAAAAATCTAGTCAGAACAAATGTACCGCAAATCTAAGCAGTCTGACCTGACTCCAGAAAAATTTAAATTACCTGTAGCGATCGAGTTATCGTCTGAGAATAGATGGGCACCAATAAATCTGTACAAATATAGACAGCCTTGTATTTAAGTTATCGGTAGGAGGCGTTAAGTTATCGGTTTCTTAAGGCTGTCTATATTTGTCTAGGATTTCTCTCGGGGTAATCATGGCAGAATTAATACCTTGGTCAGAACTCGCGCGTTCCTTAGCGGAGGAAACCTCCGCAGGGTCGCTCGTCAATTTGAAGAGGAATACGCAGAAAATTTCTCAGAAAAAATGGGTGCAATAGCCAAACCTTTCCGAATGGCATTGGGCGCATTAATTATTAAAGAAAAATTAGGAACTTCTGAAGCGTGAAACCGTAGAACAAATAAGAGAAAACCCATATCTACAGTATTTTCTGGGGATGTCATCTTATAGCAATGATACACCATTTGATGCATCACTGATGGTTTATTTTCGAGAAAGAATAGACCAAGATATGGTCAATCTCCTCAACAAAAAAATGGTAGAAAATGCTAGAAAAAAAGAAGAAGAATCAAAGAAACAAAAAAAAAACAATCAGGAGAAGTTGAGTCCCTAAAAAATCAAGGAAAGTTGATATTAGATGCTACGGCAGCACCTGCGGATATAAGTTATCCTAATGATTTAGGGATATTAAATCAAGCCCGAAGGCAAATAGAAAAAATCTTAGATAGTCTATATAAAAGTTGTCAAACAAAGGGAGTAAAAAAGCCAAGAACTTATAGAAAGAAAGCCAGAAAAGACTATTTAAAAGTAGCTAAAAAGCGTCGTCCGACTCGAAAAGAAAGAGTAACTGCTCAATAACCACTGGTGAGGCTCGAGGTAAAAAAGCGATCGCAGATGAAAGGAGATTGGGTTGTATTAATTAGGGGCGGGGGCTCGCGCTCTAATTACATCTGGTAGATAGGGAACTGTGTCATCTCCAGTGATGCGGGAAAGTAAATACTGCCAGAAGGAATAAGCTAATTTTCGACAAGTTTTCTTCAAACCTGTAAAGGTATCGCGAACTCTGCGTCCATTATCATGACGAGTGCCACCGCTAATCTTCCGGCGTGTCACATACTCTCGAAGGTCAGTCTCAGCAGCATTGTTATGCAGAGGTATGTGAGGGGAATCTAGGAGCCTGTCGGGCTTATGGAAAGCTGAGGTAAATTATGCTAAATTTCCCTTATTCAGAATTAACTGGGAGAAGGCTCATCAGCAATAAATTTATCAAAATTGATAGGACTGTAGCAATCGAACTGCCGAGCAATCTGGAAGGATGGCTGGATAAAAACAGTCTGGCTCGCTTTGTGGTAGAAGTTGTCGAGCAGTTGGATACCAGTGAAATAGAAGAGGCGTATAAAGGTGGTGGCAGTGCTCCTTATCCTCCAAAAATGATGTTGGCCCTGTTGTTTTACTGCTACGCCAAGGGCCAATACTTCTCGCTTAGGGGATTAGGGACTTAGGGGCTTAGGGAAAAGCTGTCCCCAATTCCCCAATTCCCCAATTCCCCAAACCCTAAATCAAATTCTTAAACGAGAAGTATTGCGCCAAGGGCATCTTTGCGAGTCGTCAGATAGAGCAAGCGACTTATGAGCTGATACCTGTTCTCTATATTACAGGGGGCAATCACCCTGACCATGACAGCATCAACACATTTCGCCAGCGATTCTTAGCACAATTACAACCCTTGTTTGTACAGATATTGGAATACGCCTCCAGTCTCAATACTTCTCGCTTAGGGGATTAGGGACTTAGGGGCTTAGGGAAAAGCTGTCCCCAATTCCCCAATTCCCCAATTCCCCAAACCCTAAATCAAATTCTTAAACGAGAAGTATTGCCTCCAGTCTGGGGATATTTAAACTGGGGGACATCAGCATTGATGGCACCAAAATCCAGGCTAATGCCAGTAAACATAAAGCCATGAGTTGGGAATATGCCAATAAACTGTCAGTGCAGTTACAGGCAGAAGTGGCAACGTTGTTAGAAAAGTCGCAGACAGAGGCTGGAGAAAACTTTCGCGACCTAGATATTCCTCAAGAACTGCAAAGGCGGCAAGAGAGGCTCGAAAAAATTGCTCTGGTCAAGAGCGAGATAGAAGCCAGAGCGCAGGTCAGATATGAGCGAGAGAAATCTGAATACGAAGCTAAATCAAGAGAGCGGGCAGCCAAAGAAAAGACCCGAGGGCGCAAATTGGGAGGCAAGCAACCAAAGGCCCCGGAGGCTGGACCAAAAGCCAAAGACCAAGTGAATTTCACCGACTCCGAATCGCGCATCATGCTAGGGGAAACGCATCTAATTGCCGAAATTCTTGTATAGTAAGGATTCTGATCGGACAAAAAAGTGTGATGTAAGTTATCATCAAGTAAGAGCGATC
>JBFRWK010000004.1:0-31318 GCA_051439545.1 Xenococcaceae cyanobacterium
CGTTTTCCTAGATGACAAATTCCTCGAAGAGAGCGAATAATTATCTCTAATTTGGCTCGATTTTTTCCCCGAGAGAAAAGTTACTCGCGCTCTGCCCAGCCTTACTCAAATCTCATCAGTAAAATTATTGGTTTTGACTTGCCGCCGTGCGGCATTTTATACATTCGGTACTTAAACTCAGGATTTTTACCCTAGAAAAAACCATGACAAATATGGACAGTCTTCAAAAACCTATATCTAAGCCTCCTACCGACAACCCAATTATAAGACTGTCCATATTTGTACCGTTTCCTTGTATCCCCGCACGGCGGCAAAGGCTGGGCAGAGCGCGAGAAGGTTTTTTGTAGCCCATCCTCACTCAGACGACCATCTTGACCGTGCCGTTGACTTGCTTTTACATCTTCTCCTACCATTAAAACAACAGGCTCTTTTGCTTCCCAGTAACGAGGACTACCAACTATTTCTAAACGATAGCTTGGAGGGTAAGAGACTTTTTCTTTTTCCGTTTCCTTAAGTTTATTGTATTCATCCTTAAGTTTTTTATTGTAGGTATCAATTGCACTAATTAAACTATTAATTATCTCTGCTAGTTCGGAGGATCGAAAAGCATCCGAACCCGATGCGCCACTCAATTTTCCATTCTCGTCCTGAAATAACTTTAATTGTCCGGTTTCATTTAATTTTTCCTGTAGAGGTTCTAATCCTTGTTTTTGAATGTAATACTTTACTTCATCAACATCAGGATAGTCGTCCCAACTATCTTCTGGTGGATAGGTAGAAACCATATATTTGTACCAGTCAGAAAAAAGTTGTCTGCGTCTAGAATTAATTTCTGCTAAAGCCGAATCGTATTTTTGTTGTTCCTGGTTGAGACTATTGAGTTGAGATGCAATATCTGAGGGTAGATCGAGTTTCGTTTGAGAATTGGTATTATTTTCAGAATTAGATTGCTCTGTTTCTAACCGAATTCTCCACAGAAATCCTCCAGCAACTGCATTAAATCCAGCTTCGTGGCGAATTTCCTGGAATTTAGCTCCTGTATCTAACTTTTGACTTTCTAAATTTTCTGCAAACTGTAGGGCTTCTAATTGCTCCTCAATAATCGCTTTTTGAGATTTATCAATGGTTTCAGCCAAATAAGCCGATAATGCCTCTGTTCCCGTATTAGCAACGGCTAGGCTAATATTAGCTTTTTCTAGGGGAGACTGTTCCGAGTTCCTTTCAGATGGCTTGAAGATTAACCGAGAATAACAGACAATCTGGGGAGCTTCACTATCATCAGTTAAGGTCTGATTTTCCCAATCAACTTGCCACTGTAATTCTTCTTTAATTGCATCAATCAAAACTTCAGGAGTTAGTTCTTCTTCTGGAAAATCTTCTTTGAAGCCTTGTTTGAAGTCCTTAAGAAATTCACTCAGATAGTTTTTTTGGGGGTCACTATACCAGCCAATAACATCGTATTGTAGACCATCTGGTAGAGCAGTATCATCAGCATATTTGCGATCATGAAAACCAAACACACTACGACAGTTGGGATAAAAGGCAGCAAAAGTTGGTTCGCCATACCCTACCGCCGTCAAGCGTTCTAGATACTTTGCTTCTGAGCTGCTTTCTGATTGATTCTTCGCCCATTCTGCTAAAGTCAGCTTTCTCCCTAGATACCTGAAACGTGGGGAATTTGGGTTCTCTTGATAAGGATAGGTGACGCTATCCTCCTGAAAGCCTGCATTTGGTGGATACAGATAATCACTTTCAACAATCCAATGTTCAATGCCTTCCTGGTCACGACGAGTTACTAGCCAACGATTAGGAACAGCAGGAAATTTGCCATTGTCACTTTCTTTAGTCAGTGCGTCAGGTAAAGCCCAATGGAGATGGATTCCAGCTTTTAGATAAAGGTTCTTATTTTGAAAAGGCTGAGAAACAATAGATTCACTCAAATTAACGATATCAGGGTTGACATCTCGCTTGCCACTGAAATAGGGGAGACGATTAAACTCCACCATTGCTTCTGCTACGCTCGTTCCGTATTCGAGAGACAAGGCATCTACCTGTATGGGAACCAATAAAAACTGACTTGTGGCACTCATGCGCTACATTGCATTGATATTTTTTTCATCCGTAAATATACGGATTTTTTAGATGTTGCAACTAAATAGGAGCGACGCAAAAAAGTGGCATCGACCTAACTCAGTCTCTGTAAGCATTTGAGTCTAACAGGGTAGAAGACTTTTTAGGGAAACAAAGTTCAGTACACGACTTGGAAGGTAGGGTGTTGATTCTGAGGCAGGCGATCGCCATAGGGTGCGTTGTTAAATGCTCAAAGTGTTGTAATATTGAAGTGATTGACTCAAATTAAACAGAGAAAAATTGACTTAAAAAACATCAAGTTAAGTAAGTCTATCAGTAAGAATAGAAATTTTTTATCAGTCGCTCCTGTTTGAAATGTGCAAAGAGAAAAATTAGACAGAGTTGGGATATATGCGATGAGTTAAAATCTTCTAGGGCAAAGGCATTCCAACCGCCAGATAGCCATTGACAACGGCAATGCAATAAGCTTTCTGCATTATGCTGTCGCCAAAATTGGCCATTTCCTTTCAGTCTTAAATTAACAGCTTGACGTATTAAACTTTCCATTGCTCCACTACCTAATGGAAGTTTAAGTTCAGCTATTAAATGATAATTAATTCGTTGAGCTTTCTCCTATCCATAGTCAGAGCTTCTATAGCTTCGGCATCGGCTGCTTTAGTATAAGCTTGTAGGATAACCGTCAATGCCAGTTGTGCTGGGGGAACAGGAGGATGCCCTTTCTCCGCTTCTGCATACATCTGGGATAGTTCTTCTTGAAAACCTTCATCAAACAATAAGTGGCGGATTTCTCGCAGAAACACAAACAGTTTGGCTCGTTTAATAAGTTTCACGATTTTTGCCTCTTTCTTTGACAACTCAATCGACGGATTCCAAGGTTCTGGGCGCATGGGCGAATTCTGCTTCTGTTGATAAAAAGCTTATTTTACCGCTCTGCATTCCCCACTTCCCCAAAATTGTGTATAAGAGTAATAATTCGCGATTGTCACTCGCGAATTATGTGCCGTTTTTTAGATAGTATTCAAATCGCTCAACAGTAAATCAGTTCTGGTTTTCGATTACTGAATCGGTGTTCTAGAGACTTTGGTGATGGTAGGGGGAACGGTATTAGGGGGTGGGGTGTAGGGAAGATAGTAGTTTTGAGCCTTTTACTTGCTTTCAATCAGTTTTTTATCTCTCCGATTACTTTTGAGAAATGGTATTAGATCCCATAAGGCGTTAAGCAGCATACTTTGATTCACGAGCGCTAAGATAGAAAATCAAAGTGTGCTATTTACCAAGAAGCAGATATTTTGCGAATCATTGAGTACAGATAAATTCTATCAAAGCCAATTTGAAAAAGATCGATTATCATGTGGTAACTCTATTGTGAAAAAATTATTTTTACCAATTATCTACTAAATGTGGTTCAGTAATTCGACAAAGCTTGTAACTCTTATCGAATAAGGATTTGAGAGTTTTACAAATTATTTTTTGCAGATTTTTTTGATTTATGAGTAAAAACGGTATTAATTTTTTGATTTATGAGTAAAGTATTTTGACTTATGCGTAAATAAAGGAGTCTGTAATGACCTTTTTTCGTTATGAATATTTTGACTTATGAGTAAAACGACACGATCGAATTGAAACTAAATATCTAAACTGATTGATGCGACTAAAAACTTTAACTTTAGTCGCATTTTGATTAGATTAGTCTTTAGCTACCTGACAGCGATCGCAAACCCCAAAAAATTCTAGAGTATGATAGTAAACTTTAAATTGATGGGACTGTTCTAATTGATGTTCTAAGGTGTGTACGGGACATTCTTCAATCGGAATAGATGTACCGCAGTTGAGGCAGGTAAGATGATGTCGATCTCTATTTACCGAACTATAAACAGATTCGCCGTTAGCTAATTTGCGTACTTTTAGCTCGCCTTGTAGTTTAAGAGCCTCTAAAGAACGATATACTGTGGCGAGTCCCATATTATAATTGCGGTTACGCATCTCAATGTATAGATCTTGAGCCGAAAGAGCTTCATCTAAACTTTGGAGTACTTGTATAATTTTCTCTTGAGAACGAGTACGCTGTACTTTCATCGCTATATTTTCTTTTCTTTATATTTTTAAGTATATATATTTCCTATATCTACACTAAACTAATTAAGCTTGTGAAATTGTAGCGCGATCGTGTCTTAATTTAAAAAGCAAAGATCCCCTAGTAAATAAGTAAAATAAATGTCTGTTAAATATCATGCTCAAATTTATGTAACTTTACGTCCTTCGGTTCTCGATCCAGCAGGTACAGCCGTTGAGTCTGGATTAAAACAATTGGGTTATGAAGGAGTAGAAGGAGTCAGAATTGGCAAATATATCGAACTTAATCTAACTGCTGTTGATGAAACCGATGCCAAAACTCAATTAGATCGGATGTGCGATCGCCTTTTGGCTAACCCTGTAATTGAAAATTATTGTTTTGAATTAACTGAAGTGAAAAAATCTCCTAACAACCAACAACTAACAACCAACAACTAAAAAATGAAATTTGGTATTATTGTTTTTCCTGGCTCTAATTGCGATCGCGATCTGGCAACTGTTACCGATGGTATCTTCAATGCACCAACTCGGATGATCTGGCATCAAGATACAGACATATCAGATATCGATGTTGTGGTCATTCCTGGCGGTTTTAGTTATGGAGACTATCTTCGTTGTGGGGCGATCGCGCAATTTTCTCCTGTAATTAAGAGTGTAATCGAACACGCAAAGCAAGGTAAATATGTTTTGGGTGTTTGTAATGGGTTTCAAATTTTAACCGAGTTGGGATTATTACCAGGGGCATTAATTCGCAATCGCGATCTACATTTTATCTGCGATCGAGTTTCTGTCAAAGTAGAACGAAACGATCTCCTTTGGACACAAAAATACTCCCTCAAACAAATAGTTACGTTGCCTATCGCTCACGGTGAAGGACGTTATTATGCCGATCCAGATACTCTTAAAGTTTTAGAAGATAACGATCGAGTTCTGTTTCGCTATTGTTCTCCTACAGGCGAAATCGACGAAGATAGCAATCCTAATGGTTCTCTCAATAATATTGCAGGAATTATCAACCAGCAAGGCAATATTTTAGGAATGATGCCCCACCCAGAAAGAGCTTCCGATGTTGCTCTAGGTGCTACAGACGGAAAAGCTATGTTTACAGGAATTTTAGCAGGTGTGTAGAGATAGTTTTTTAAATCTATTTCTTATATATTCGACTTCCTATAAAAGCATTGAGAAAGAAGAATTGATTCATGTCCTCTCCAAAAATGCACGCTAACGAGGTAACTACTGACGTATCCCTCGTGCGTCGTCTACTAAATTCACAGTTTCCTCAATGGGCTAATCTAGCCATTAAACCTGTTCGCTCAACTGGTACAGATAACGCAATCTTCAGATTGGGTAATGATATGTCAGTGCGACTTCCTCGAATTGATTGGGCATTGGTTCAAGTTGATAAAGAACACGAATGGATGCCACGTCTTGCTCCGCATCTGCCACTTAGCATACCTATGCCACTTGCAAAGGGCTAGCTTTATCTGTAGCAGTTATCTTCATCCCCTATTATTTACATACTAACCCTATAGGCGTAGGATATGCCCGACGAATGATTGATGAAATTCTTGCTGAAACCACTGGTTAGTGACTTTATATTTTATTAGTAGCAAAACTTCAGGGAATTGAGGTGAGTTATTACCTTCCAATTTTTGGTAAAATCGACTATAATAATTATGGTAAAAGTAACTATAAATATTTGTTAAACCTGATTGCAAGAGGAATAATAGCTCACCGTGTTTGCTACCGTATCACCGAAATTTAATGCCAGCGTAAATACTATTCCCGACGATTTATTTGGCGCGATCGAACAATTAAAAAAAGAACTAAATGCAGTCGTTTTGGCTCATTATTATCAAGACTCGGATATTCAAGATATTGCCGACTATATCGGTGATTCTCTTGGTTTATCGCAACAAGCAGCCAATACCAATGCAGAGGTGATTGTCTTTGCAGGAGTACATTTTATGGCAGAAACAGCCAAGATCCTCAATCCTGACAAATTAGTTTTATTACCAGATTTAGAGGCTGGTTGCTCTTTAGCCGATAGTTGTCCACCCCAGGAATTTAGAGCCTTTAAAGAAGCTCATCCCGACCATATTGTTGTCTCTTATATCAACTGCACCGCAGAAATTAAGGCGATGAGCGATATTATCTGTACTAGTTCTAATGCGGTTAAAATTGTCGAGCAAATTCCCGAAGATCGATCGATTATTTTTGCTCCCGACAGAAATTTAGGTCGTTACGTTATGGAACAAACAGGGAGAGATTTAGTATTGTGGCAAGGTAGTTGTATCGTCCATGAAACTTTTTCTGAGAAAAAAATAGTTCAACTACAAGTACAACACCCCGAAGCAGAGGTAATTGCTCATCCTGAATGCGAACCTCCCGTACTGCGTCATGCAAATTATATCGGCTCGACTACAGCTTTACTCAAATATTGCCAAGCTAGCGATAGTCAAGAATTTATTGTAGCTACCGAACCAGGCATTATTCACCAGATGAAAAAAGCTGCACCTCATAAACATTTTATTCCTGCACCAGCTATGAACAATTGTGCTTGTAATGAATGTCCCTATATGCGTCTCAATACCTTAGAAAAACTCTATCTGGCAATGAAAAACAAAACTCCAGAAATTACTTTACCAGAAGATATTTGTGTTGCTGCCCTCAAGCCAATTCAAAGAATGTTAGAGATGTCATGAACATAGCTATTAGCTATCAGCTTTTAGCTCTTAGCTAATTATAAAAAGTAGGGTGGGCAAATGCGCTTGAAACTTAACAATTTACGGAAAAACTACTTTTGCTCACCTTACACGATTTGTTAGTTTAACGATGAGATCGCTGTTAACTCATCTGATTTAGCCGTAGGCTTTTATCAGAAAGTAGGGTTTGTACAAATCGGAAACCGCTTTAATAAGTATGGATCGTGGGCAACTCCCATGAAGTGGTCGAACAAGGGGGTTATTATCTGAAAAACTAAGAGCTAATAGCTATTTTTTAAATGCCTTTGGATCGATCGTACTGGCAATTACAGTTATTTTGTTCTGGTTTATTAGCTCGAAAAGTCCTAGGATGTAAATAAAAGCTATATATAAATTATTGATAGGAGATACCCAGATTGACTACTAATCAACCTTCCAATAGTTGGCAGCCCTTGCTAGGAGGAATCGTTGCTGCTTTGGTTGTTTTAATTGCCTTCAATGCTTTTGTAATTATTAATCCAGGTCAAGCAGGAGTATTGAGTATCTTAGGTAAAGCACAAGATGGCGCATTATTGGAAGGGCTTCACTTTCGTCCACCTTTAGTTTCTAATGTGGATATTTATGATGTAACTGTACAAAAATTTGAAGTACCCGCGGAAAGTTCTACTAAGGATCTGCAAGACTTAAAAGCTCGTTTTGCGATTAACTTTCGTCTCGACCCGATCCGTATTGTAGAAATTAGAAGAAAGCAAGGGACGCTGCAAAATATTGTTGCTAAAATTATCGCCCCTCAAACCCAAGAATCTTTTAAAATTGCTGCTGCTAGAAGAACTGTAGAAGAAGCAATTACCAAAAGAAGCGAACTCAAAGAAGATTTTGATATAGCTCTTGGTTCACGTTTGGAAAAATACGGCATCATTGTTTTAGATACCAGTGTAGTTGACCTTAATTTCTCTCCTGAGTTTGCTAGGGCAGTAGAAGAAAAACAAATTGCCGAACAAAAAGCGAGAAGGGCAGTTTATGTGGCGAAAGAAGCAGAACAACAAGCACAAGCTGATATTAACCGTGCTAAAGGTAAAGCAGAAGCCCAAAAACTTTTAGCTGAAACCCTTAAAGCTCAAGGTGGTGAACTCGTACTGCAAAAAGAAGCGATCGAAGCTTGGCGAGAAGGAGGGGCGCAAATGCCTAAAGTTTTAGTTATGGGTGGTGATTCTAATAGTAGTGTCCCTTTCCTATTTAATCTAGGAGACGTACAGTAGGCAAAATACGCTCAAACCATTCGTGACAAGTTAAGGTGGGGTGTTTTTTGTCAAAAGGTTTTTAGCTATAAGCTATAAGCTATAAGCTTCTTGGTGCAGTCGCTCTAAGAAGGAAACCTTCGCTCCCCGCGCTGCACCGCTTTTAAGACATTTATCAATGGCCAACCTATAAATATATCGATCTCCGTCTGAAGCCCGACTCTCATCTATATATAGTGTTATTAATTTAGCCAAACACTGTATGTAGTAGTTGACAATTCTCACTTTTGTTTAACTTGTCATCATTGCGCTCAAACTGAATTTTTTGGTTGTGGAAGATGGGGGAGATCGGGGAGATTAGGAAGATGGGGAAGTATTAACTAACCAATACTGTTTAGATAAGCTTTATTTTTCTCTCCCCCTGCTTCCCCTGCTCCCCGATCTCATCTCAACACCAAACTTTGTTAACCGAACAGTATTGATTGACCAACTTATACTGCTTGGGGTTGGGGTTGGGGTTGGAATTGGAAGAGAGAATAAACCACATTGCGACGAATATCGATCATCATCTCTAAGAACATTTCATAACCCTCCTGTTTGTATTCAATCAGGGGGTCTTTTTGTCCGTAACCCCGCAAGCCAATAGATTCCCTTAGTGCATCCATAGCTTGGAGATGTTCGCGCCAGAGAGTATCGATTTGTTGCAAAATGAAGAAACGTTCTGCCTGACGCATCAAACCAGGTTGCACTGCATCGATTTGATTTTCTTTGATGTCATAAGCTTTACGTACTTCTTCATTAAGGAAAGTTTTGATTTCGCTGACGGTCATATCTTCTAGGTGAGATGGTTCTAAATCTTCTAGGAGATAGATAAATTCTTTGACCTTATCCACCATCTTGTCTAGTTTCCAATCTTCTGGAGGTAAGTCGGGATTGATATAAGCATCGACAATTTCCCCCATAGTTTTTTCGGCATATTGGATCACTTGTTCTTTGAGGTCTAATCCTTCTAGTACCCGACGGCGTTCCGCGTATATTGCCCGCCGTTGATTGTTCATCACCTCGTCGTATTCAAATACTTGTTTACGAGTGTCGTAATAGAAGGTTTCTACTTTTTTCTGCGCCCCTTCTAAGGAATTGGTCAGCATTTTGGATTCGATGGGCATATCTTCTTCTACGCGGAACATATCCATTAAGCGTCCCACGCGATCGCCACCAAAAATCCGCAAGAGGTTATCTTGTAAACTGAGGAAGAATTTAGTCGAACCAGGGTCGCCTTGTCTGCCTGCCCTACCGCGCAATTGGTTGTCAATTCGGCGAGATTCGTGGCGTTCTGTGCCAATTACGTGCAATCCTCCCAAGCCAATTACTTCATCATGTTCTTTGTCGGTAAATCGATCGTATTCTTTACGGATTTGTTTATAAACTTCCCGTAATTTAGTAATTACTGGATCGTTTGTGGGGGCATTTTCTGCTGCGATCGCAATTTTTTCTTCTGCTTCTAGTTCTGGTAAACTTTGTTCTCCATATTGTTGTACGGCAAATTTAACAGTCTCTTTCAGCTTTTCGATCGTCTCTGAAGATAATTCTGTGGGGAAGATTTGCGGTGATGCTTTCCAAGTCTTGACTTTTTTGTTACTACCATTGCCAAAACCTTGGGCTTTTTGTCTACCTCCTAAAGCTGGAATATTGGCAACTAATTCATCATCTTCTGGTTGGACAATTTTGGGCATCAAATATTCCCTAATCTTCAGCCTTGCCATATAATCGGCATTACCCCCCAGGATAATATCCGTGCCTCGCCCTGCCATGTTTGTAGCAATGGTAACAGCCCCTTTTCTGCCTGCTTGCGCCACAATTTCTGATTCCCTTTCTACGTTTTCGGGACGGGCATTAAGCAGGTTACGGGGAATATTTTTTTGGGCTAACAGACGGGCGAGTAATTCTGATTTTTCGACGCTAGTAGTACCAACTAGTACGGGACGACCACGCTCGTGCATTTCCGCGCATTCTTCTGCCACTGCTAGCCATTTAGCTTCTTCGCTTTTATAGACGACATCGGGCAGATCTCCCCGTCTCGAAGGTAAGTTAGTGGGGATAATCGTAACTTGGAGGTTGTATACTTTTTCAAATTCTGTTTCTTCTGTTTTCGCCGTACCCGTCATACCTGCGAGTTTGGGATAGAGTAAAAAGAAGTTTTGATAGGTAATACTGGCTAAAGTCTGAGTTTCTTTTTGGATCGCTACTCTTTCTTTAGCTTCGATCGCCTGATGCAAACCATCACTCCAGCGTCTACCTGGTAATACCCTACCAGTAAATTCATCGACGATAACGATTTCTTCATTGCGCACCATATAGTTTACATCTTTAGTAAACAATTCTTTAGCTTTAACAGCATTAGAAATATAGTGCGCCCAAGGATTTTCAGGATCGTATAAGTCTGTTACTCCTAAAAGTTGTTCTGCTTTAGCAAAACCTTCATCTGTCATGAGTACATTACGGGCTTTTTCGTCTACTTCGTAATCTCCTCCGTCTTCTTCTGTCTCTTGTTTGATTAACATCTCGGCAATTTCTGCTGCTTTGAGATATTTTTCCGTAGGACGTTCTATCTGTCCAGAGATAATTAAAGGTGTTCTCGCTTCATCGATCAATACCGAGTCAACTTCGTCGATTACACAGTAGTTAAAAGGACGCTGTACTACCTCTTCCATAGCGGTTGCCATATTATCTCGTAGATAATCAAAGCCTAACTCGCTATTTGTTGTATAGGTAATATCACAAGCATAATTTTTTCTTCTTTCTGTCGGACTCATTCCTGCTTGAATTAAGCCTACACTCAAACCCAGAAAACGATGAACCTGCCCCATCCATTCTGCGTCACGACGGGCAAGATAATCGTTAACAGTAACTACGTGAACTCCTTTACTCGTTAAACCATTAAGATAGGCGGGCAAGGTACATACCAGGGTTTTACCTTCCCCTGTTTTCATCTCGGCAATTTGCCCTTTGTGTAAAACCATACCTCCCAGCAATTGGACATCGTAGTGACGCATTCCCAAAACGCGAATTCCTGCTTCTCTTACTACAGCAAAGGCTTCGGGAAGAATTTCCTCGAGTACGTCTTCTGTCTCTTCTTTTGTCTTGGCTTTTTCTAGTAACTGACGAAACTCGGCTGTTTTCCCTCGAAGTTCATCGTCTGACAGTTTTTTAATATCTTCTTCCAGTAGATTTACTTCCGCTACCAACGGCTGGAATTTCTTTAGTTTACGTGCGTTGGGATCGCCCAGCAGTCTTTTCAGCATAATAATTCTATAGACTTATTCTCTATTTTTATTTAATTTATGATACGAGTTATCTTTTCTCTCTTGCAGTAGAGTATTCCCTACTAGCTAACCACGAACAATTATTTTAATAACCCTTAATTATCGATTTTACCATTTTGCTCGATCGCTTCTTTTTTCTTAGGATAGGATTTACGATTTGCCTAAAAGTCAACGACGCCTGTAACTTATAACTAAGGTTACTTGGGAAAGAACAAACATGACATTTAGAGGAGAAATCGTTAAATAATAAAATAACAATTCAATATCTCAATATATCGATCGATTAATGAGCGACCCCAGTTACTATGACATTACTCTAAAACTCAGTGAGATTAAACATTTATTTCAGGAATCTGAATTAGATCCGTTTATTCCCCAACAAGATTCTAGTTCTGGTATCGACCAGATAATTAATACAGTAAAACCAAAATCCTTAACCTGTAAGCTGCGTACTACAATTTTGCTTCCAGCCGATCGACTTTCAGAAAATCTGGAACAATCGACCATCGAAGCCTTGCAGTGTTATTGTACTGCTAGAATCGAACGCACGACTAACGATCTTGCTACTCTTCGGGGACGAGGAATTAGAGCTTTAAAAAGAGGTCTTTTATTTTTAGCACTCTGTCTTCTTTTATCCACTTTATTAGACTATGGTTGGTTTAGTAGAAATTGAGGATAAACCAGAACAACTATGGGATTGGCCTAACTTGGAGCGTCTTTATTTGCGTTTGGAAGATGAATACGAAATTAGGGAACGCCACCGTGTTTTGGAACGGAAGTTAGCCTTAATTTCGCGCACGGCGCAAACAGTTTTGGATTTAATGCAGCATCAAAGTGCAGTCAGAGTAGAGTGGTATATCGTAATTTTGATCGTCGTGGAAATTTTGCTCAATATCTATGAATTATTCTTTTTAAAGTAAGCGCTCGAATTCACTTATTTTTATCTTGAGGGACAGATAAACTATGACTAAACTAACCGATCTTACCCAAAAGATTTCTGAATTATGGACGGATACTACCGATTCTGCGGTTCAAAGTATCGATCGAGTTACTAATTATTCTAGCGATCGCTTGAATGAGCTTACAGAAAAAGCTAAAACTTCTTTAGAAGCTAGTCTGAACCAAGCAGATAACTTTAGTGGCTATGCGATCGACAGTTTACAAACAAAATTGAACTCTGTAATTAATAATTGGTTGGCGCATCACCCATTAATTTTTTGGTTATATAAACATCCTATTATTACTTTAATAAGTGCTTTTATTATTGGGGTAATCTTATGGAGATTACTCGCAGCGATCGCTTTTGTCATAACAACTACTATCGATCGAGTATGGTTATGGGTTTTTCATTCACCGATCTTATTTTGGCAATCATTCTTTGGGAAGAAGGAAGAACTACCGCCAGCAGAAAATAAATTAGAAATAACAATTAATTCTCGTCAGTTCGAGCAAATTATCGAGCGATTAGATCGGATTCAAGCAGAACAAAGAGCGATCGTCCAAGAAATTAATAACCTAAAACAGACTCATAATTTAGACAAGTCAAATTTATTAATTATTAATAAAACTCAAAATTCAGAAATTAACAGTTAGAAGTTTATTGGCTAAATTTTTCATTCTTCATACTCAGAAGAAAGACTAATATAATCTAATTGGTTAGCTCCAGGGTGACACAAAATGCAACTTTGGTGAGTAACAGGTTGAGGTAAATTTACCTTCGGATGAAGGGCTTTAAAATAACGAGATTGAGTTATAAACTCTGGTTTTAATTCTCTTTCTAGCAGAGGGCGAGAAGATTTTCTCAAATAAGTCCAGATCAACCTGACATTGAGATTCGATAATTCAGGTAAAGATGTACCATAGTGCCTTCCAGGTTTTTGTAAAATCTCTTGCCAAGTTTCTAAGGGTAGCACTTCAGCAGGAATGGGAATATGACAACCAGAACAGTTTTGCAAATATACTTCTTTCCCTACTAGATAGTTATTAAGATTAACCTGAGCTAAAGAATAACCTACTACTGCGGATATCTGAGAACCTACCACAATACTGACTATGGTGAGAACAAAGACAGGAACAAAAAAGGACTTTTTCAGAAATTTGCTTATTGGACGACTTTCTTTATTTTCTTTCCCCATCTTTTGTTACTCATTTTGACAGGATTAATTATTTTTAACATATTTATCTTACTACTCAATCAAACTTATTATTGTTTGAGAACTAGGTTTGTAGTTCATCGTAAGTTATTCTTGCTAAAAGATTCCTCTTAAATATGGAAAAATTTTAAATCAAAAGCTATAATTCTATTTTTCCACGAACAAAACCTATCGCAAGAAGGATAAAGAGACTAGTAGAGCCAAATAAACTATTTTTATCTCAATTATCTGGAGTCTGACTAATCAATCGATTATTGTCGAATTGCATACAAAAATTCAACTAAACGTAAGTTTAGTAGTAAGCAATACAATTATTGGTTGATAGTTGGAATTCAGGATATTCACAGATTACTTAAATAAGGGATAGTGGTAATGCTTAGCCATAATAAAAGTCGAGAAACTACTTATTTCAATTTGTCTCAAGTAGAATTGGGTAGAAAATATCTTCGTTCTGCCATTGAAAAAGGTCAGGAAAAAGATATTGTTTCTGCTTTACACAATGTGATTGATGCTATTATTTGGGATATAACCAAGTCAGAAAGCAAAAATTGATTAGTTATTAGTCATTAGTCATTAGTCATTAGTCATTAGTCATTAGTTATTAGTTCGTGCCAACTTATAATTAATTGCCAATGACTAATGCTCTCGAAATATAGCAATTGCCAGATCGATAGTTTAAATAAATTTTGCTAGAGATAAATCTACATTGCCAAAATGGATACTAAAAGCAATTTGTAAATTTTCTAAAGACCTAACTAACCAGGGAACGCCTACTTTACTAGAAGATTCATAGTGACTAAATAAAATCGAAAATCTTTGTTCTAAATAAGGTTTGATTTTATGACAAAGTAAAACAATTTTTAATAAGAACCCTACTACTTTTGTTTCTCCTAAATTAGAAATTAAGTCAAGAAATAAGTAATGCTCTGGTTGTTTAGAGTGATTTACTACTAAAAACTTAAATAATTGACTACAGGTTCTAATCAAGAGAAACTCATCTAATTTACGATTATGGCAATCGGGTAAAGTATTTTGTAAATAGGCATACAGTTTTTGATTAAATTGATGCTTACCGTATTGAGAATCGATCGAAGTAATTAAATACTCATATAAATTATTTTTAAACTCTAGATAAGACTCGGCTTGACTGGTATGACTCAAAAAGTTTTGAGAAAGAGCGTGATAGGTATAGCCTAGTTCTACTTTTCCGATATAGTGATTGATAGCTCGATCTAAATCGCGATCGCTCAATAAAGTAGGATTTTTGACTGGTTGAATAATTTTTTTGGGAATTTTGGTTTTATTTAATTTTTTGTACTTTTGTATTGTTTGAATCATTCTAACTCTATGGGTCACGTATTGAGAAAGATTAACTTCATATTTTCTTTGAATTTTAGTTTGCATTTTTTTAATTGCCCGCTTAAATTCGTATCCACTATCCTCACTCACTAAACAATGTTGATGTAAATAGGGATAACGTTGAATTAAGTTGCCAACATATTCAGCTTGAGAAGATTTTTGAGAAGATTTAATTTCTTGTTCCTGAGCAATTAATCTGCCTAATCTTTGTAGTTTACGATACTGTTCTGATTCGACAAATTGTTTAACCAGTTGTCTTAGTTTTTTAGCCGAGCGAGAATGCGCTCCTCCAGGAGGTAAAATATAATCGAATTCTCTAATAAGCTTGGGAATTTCTGCTTTTAGGTTAGGCTGCATCTGCCATTGATTGATAATAATATGACAGCAACGATTTAAAATAAACAAAAAGTCAGATTCCGCTGTTTTAGATTCAACAATTTGCTCTAAAGCCAACTTGATATTATGCTCTTTATATCCCGTTCCTTTAATGAATAAATAACGAAATCTTTCAATTATTTCCTCTGAGGATTCTGTTTTAATACATTGAATAAAATGACTATATAACTCTTCTTCTGGTTTATTTTTGGTTAATTTATCATATTGTCGAGAATGATTCACTTTCACAGCCCCCTAATTTTTTAGAGAGAAAAAATATTTTTTAAAAGAAAAAATTGGTATTAGTTACTCTTTATCTTATCTTTTAAATTACATTATGTATGTAAAGATAATAAAAATATTTTTAGGATTAATAATTAGTAAAAGTACTGGCTCAGTTGTTAAAAAAAATCTGAATTAATTACGTTAATTAACTAAAATTAGGGTAGTTTTGTTTTAGTTAATAAAATTTTTAGCAATTTATCTCAGTAAATAAAACAATAATCGTGCAAATTTCTCTAACCCAACTAGATACAATTATCGCAGCTAATAAGCAAACTGGTGCTGAATCAATCGAGTCAATCACAGCTACAGGTGTAACAACTGATACTCGTAGCCTTCAACCAGGAGAGATATTTGTTGCGCTACAGGGAGAAAATTTTGATGGACATGATTTTGTGAAAACAGCCGTTGAGAAAGGTGCATCCGCTTTAGTCGTTTCTCGCGAGCTAAATTTAAACAAAGATATTCCTCAATTTATTGTTGCCGATACACTTAGAGCCTATCAACAAATTGCTCATTGGTGGCGCGATCGCTTAGATATCCCTATTATTGGAATTACGGGATCGGTGGGTAAAACCACAACGAAAGAATTAATTGCTGCTGTTTTAGGTACACAAGGAAAAGTATTAAAAACTCAGGCAAACTACAATAACGAGATTGGCCTACCCAAAACATTATTACAAATAGACTCAGAACATAACTATGCTGTAGTAGAGATGGCAATGCGCGCAGCAGGAGAAATTGCTCTTTTGACAGATATTGCTCGTCCTACTATTGGAGTTATAACTAATGTAGGGACTGCCCATATTGGTAGACTAGGTTCAGAAGAAGCGATCGCTAGGGCAAAATGTGAATTATTAGCGCATATGCCTCAATCTAGTGTTGCTATCCTCAATTATGATAATCAGCGACTATTAGATACGGCTGCGGAAGTCTGGCAAGGAAAAACTATTACTTATGGTTTATCGGGGGGAGATATACAAGGGGAAATAATAGAAAACAATATCCTCAGAGTCGCAGGAAAAGATTTACCCCTACCTTTACCTGGTCGTCATAATGCTAGCAATTATTTAGCAGCGATCGCCGTAGCGCGAGTTTTAGGTATAGATATTACCCAGTTTACCCAAGGACTTAAAGTAGAGTTACCCAAAGGGCGATCGGGACGTTATTTATTACCTAATGATATTGTTATTTTGGATGAAACTTATAATGCGGGGTTAGAATCTACCATTGCTGCGGTTGAATTACTCAAACAAACCCCAGGCAAGCGTCATCTTGCCGTTTTAGGAACGATGAAAGAGTTAGGAGAGCGATCGACTCAACTACATTATCGGGTAGGGGAAAAAGTAAAAGAACTAAATATCGATCGCTTGTTTGTATTAGTAGATGAACCAGCAACCGAAGCAATTATTACTGCTGCTGCGGGAATTAATACCGAATCTTTTAGCGATCGCGATACCTTAGTTAAAAGATTAAGCGAAATTGTCCAGCCAGGCGATCGTTTTTTATTTAAAGCTTCTAATTCCGTTGGTTTAAATAAAGTTGTCGAGCAATTTTGTAATTATCTTAAAGCCAATGATTAAACTTAATTTGGTCTAAATATACGATAAATTATAACTGGCATCTCCATAAAATTATAAGCTCGAGCGAATTTCATGCCAATTTTTTCAGCTACTTTTATTGAAGCCATATTTTCAGGCTGAATTAGACAGATAAGACAATCTAAATTGAACTTTTTAAAAGCATAATCTCGTACTGCTTTTGCTGCTTCAGTTGCCAAACCTTTACCCCAATAATTAGGAGCTAATCGATAACCTATTTCTACTTGTTTTTCTCCTTCTATTGAACATGACAATAAACCACAATAATCAATTATTTGCTTATTTTCTCGATAAATAACTGCATAATATCCGTAACCTTCTGTTGCATATCGAGTAAGCATCTTGTTAATAAAGTTTTTGGTTTGAGCGTTTGTTAATACTCCCGATAAAGAATATTTCATTACTTCTGGATTAGTAAAAATAGGTGTTATCTCAGGGATATCTTCGACGCAGAAATATCTAATAATAACTCTGGGAGTTTCAGCAATAATTATATTTTTATCTCCCATTTGGTAATCCTAAACTCACCTAATACCCACTCCCTACTAACTACTAACTACTAACTACTAACTACTAACTACTAACTACTAACTTTAGAAAAAATAGTAACAGTAAAAGTCGTACCGACTCCTACTTCACTAGTTATGTCAATTGTTCCTTGGTGAAGCTGTACGCATTTTTGAACGATCGCTAAACCCAATCCCGTTCCCGAAATATTGCCAACATTATTAGCTCGATGAAAAGGAGTAAATATCTTTTTAATGTCTTCAGGAGGGATACCAATACCTTCATCAGTGATGCGGAAACGGAAACAATCGGCATCGTAAGTTAAATCAAAATAGACTTTACTTCCCTCTGATGAATATTTCATCGCATTGGTGAGTAAGTTAGTTAAAATTTGTCTTAATAGCTTAGGGTCGATCTCAGCAGTAAGAGACTGGGGTTGAGAGGAATCATCCATGCCATGAATAGCCATTAAAACTTGATATTCTGGTTGACTTTGTTGGATTTTTTCGACTAAATCCTCACAAAATTCAATTAAGTCTACAGTTACGGGATTAAACTCTACTTTTTCTGCTTCTACTTTATTAATCATTAAAACATCTTCTAGCAGTTCGGTCATATGCTGAATCGAAGATTGAATCTGTCCAAAATGCTTGAGCTTTTTAGTTTCGTTTAATTTCTCTCCATAATGTTGGAGTAACTCCGCAGAAGAACCGATAACAGCTAGAGGAGTACGAAATTCATGGGAAGCCATCGAAATAAAGCTCGATTTGAGATTGGTTAGTTCTTTCTCTTTGGCTAGGATTTGAGCATGAGTAATCGCAATTCCCACTTGATCTGCTAGTTGTTGTACCAGTTTTCGCTCGAAATCTTTCCAGTTTCTTGTAGTAGAGCATTGATGAGCGATCAGAAATCCCCACAGATTTTGCTCGTGCCAAATAGCTGCAACAATTTTGGCTTTAATCGACCATTTTTGGGCAAAAGCGAACATACAAGGTAATTTTTCAGCATAGGCTGTTTTTGTGCAATCAATTGCTACAACTTTATTTTGTTTATATAGCTTTTGTTTGATTGAGGGAAAAACTTCTTCTTCACAGTGAAGGTTAAGCATGGATGACCATGGAGCTAAAACTTTTTCTTGAATAACACAACCACTGCCATCCTCTTCCACACGATAAATCAAGATTCGCTCTGCTAGCAAAATTTTTTGGACTTCTTTAACCGTAGTTTGCAGAATATCTTGTAAGTCTAGAGATTGGCGAATTTTGAGGGCAATTTCCGAAAATAATTGAAACTTGAGATGTTGAATTTTGAGAGTTTTTTGTACTTGTTTTCTCTCAATAATTTCTTGTTGTAAGATTTTATTTTGTCGATCGAGTTGAATTTTTTGTTCTTTTTCTTGCTCGATCATCCTAGCTTGAGCGATGGCAATTCCTACTCTAGTGGCAACGGCTTCTAGTAACTCAATTTCCTCTTGTGTCCATTCATGATAGTGTTCGCACTGACCCAATACAATAATTCCGTTGGGTTTATCTTGGTAAGAAGTACGTACACCCAGTACCGACTTGATGTTGAGTTTTCGATACCAATCTTGCCTATCTTCCAACAATGATTCTTCAAATACGTTCCTAAATCCTATAGCTCGATCGTCTTTGAGTAATTCTTGTAGATATAAATTTCCCTCTAAGGATGTTAAAACAATTTGAGAAGCAGGATTATCTCGATCGACATACTCTGCCATTAGAGGAATATGAGGTAAGGATTTTGTTGAATAGAGATAAATGTGACAGTAACTAATCCCAAAAATATTACCAATTTGTCTTGCTGCTAAATCGAGAATAATTTCAAGATCTAAACTTTGGCGAATTTTTTGGGTAATTTGTTCTAAGAAAGCTACTTTCCGAAATCTTCTTTGCCGAATCTTTTGGGTAATTTTTTCGAGGAAGGTAATTTTACTTAATTGACTCTCCAGATTTTCGGCTATTTGGTTGCGCTGTTTAATCGTATCCGCAAAAGCATGAGCCAGAAAACCAATTTCGTTATCTGGCATAGAGTTAGGTAAGATAAATCTACTGTTTTGTTGACTTTCAATAATCGCTCGATGCAGTATTATTAGAGGACGAAAAATTTTTCGATCGAGCAATACTCCGACTATAACTAAAACACAGACAATGCCGAGGGAAAAAGTTAGACTAGAAGCCAGTAAAATTCTCGTGGCTCGTTTTTCCATTTCCCCTAAATCTAATACGACAACTACTAGACTATATTGCTCTGTATTAAAAAAATTACTTTTAAAGGGCGCAATATCTACTAAAACCGAGCGATTATCGATCTCAGTTTTGGATTTAACTTCAGTACCAACCGAAGCAGATTCTTTGATTAAAGAACTGAGTTCCGATCGATAGGGAAGATTAATCGTCCCTCCTACACTACTAGCTATTGTTAAACCCTCTGGACTAACTACAGCAACTTCAATGACTTGAGGTAAAGTAGAAGCATTTTGCACTACTCGTTGCAGTGTATTAATTTGACCAGATTTAATTAAGTCTTCTGTAGCGAACTTAACTCCTTCGGTAATAGAATGCGCTCTTTTTTCTACTTTTTCTTCTAGGTTGGCTTTGATAAGTCGATAATTGATCCAGAGTGTGATAAAGCCAATGATCGATAGAGAAATCCCCAGTCTAGTTAGTAGTTGTCTAGATAAAGTCAATTGTTTTTTGTGCAGAGATTTATCGATCATTACCAAGTTATTAAAAGTAGATAATCCATTGTGTTAATGCCCAAAAGAGCTTTAGAGTAAAGTAGTCAAAAATAAAACCATCACAAATAGAATTGCAGAGAAAAGCTTTTTGAGATTAAATCAAAAATAATAACTTAACCTCTCAATTTTCTCATTAGTTAGGAAATACAGTTTTTTTGTGCAAATTCCTTGTTAATTAGAGTACCCCGATCGAAAAGATGAATCTCGATCCTGTGTTAAAAATAATTGCAGCGATCAGCTTCGCTGCCTCGCTATGCGAGATCGCTTAAAACTTGTAAATAGTGACTACTGATTAATTAAATATCTACTTAAATTCTCTTGTTTATGATGAATATGAATACAGCAGTAGCCAATTCCATTGACTATACTTCAATCCAATCTTTACCAGCAGTTTGGCAAATAGCAGCCGAAAAATTTGGGGCGACAACTGCTCTAGATTCTGCTCATAGCGAACCCCCAGTTTCTCTTAGCTACAAAGAATTATTAGCGCGCATTCAACAATTTGCGTCGGGGTTACAGGCATTAGGGGTAAAATCGGGTCAGAAAGTTTCTCTGTTTGCCGATAATAGTCCCCGTTGGTTTATTGCCGATCAGGGAATTATGACTGCTGGGGCAGCTAATGCGGTACGTTCTTCTAAGGCAGAAAGACAAGAGTTATTATATATCTTGGAAGATAGTGATAGCACCAGTTTAGTAGTAGAAGACCTCAAAACTCTGGCTAAACTGCGTCCAGAATTAGATAATTTATCTGTGGATATTATTGTCATTGTTTTATTATCTGATGAAACGCCCCCCGAAGACATACCCCATCAGATAGTTAATTTTACTCAATTGATGTCTGCGGGCAAAGACCATCAACTAAAACCAGTAGAACAAGATAAACAAACTTTAGCGACTCTAATTTATACCTCTGGGACGACAGGGAAACCCAAAGGAGCAATGCTATCTCACGGTAACTTATTACATCAAATAATTAACTATCAAGAAGTACTTGTTGCAGATATGGGAGAACCCGTACTTAGCATTCTTCCTAGTTGGCACGTGTACGAACGTAGTGTAGAATATTTTTTCCTTTCTCAGGGATGCACGATGTATTACACTACTATTCGTTCGTTTAAAACAGATTTAAAAAAATATCAACCTCATTATATGGTTGGTGTGCCTCGTTTGTGGGAATCTATTTACGAAGGAGTACAAAAACAATTCCGAGAACAATCTGCTAGTAAACAAAAATTAATCGACTTTTTCTTGGGTATTTCAGAAGATTATATTATTGCTCAAAGAATCGCTTCAGGAATGAGTTTAGAACATTTGAATGCTTCTTCCATAGATCGAATTAAAGCCAAACTGAAAGCTAGTGTACTTGCTCCTCTACATACTATAGGCAGCAAAATCGTTTACCAAAAAGTGCGGGATGCTGTGGGGGGAAAAGTAAAAATGTTTGTAAGTGGTGGAGGGTCTATCGCTAAACATTTAGATAATTTTTATGAGATAGTAGATATTCCTATTTTGGTTGGCTACGGATTAACCGAAACTGCCCCTGTAACTAATGTTCGTCGCTTAGAGCATAATCTAAGAGGTTCATCAGGGCAACCCCTTGCAGAAACAGAAATAAAAATAGTCGATCTGCAAACTCGTAAGACTCTACCCCCAGGGGAAACAGGACTGGTGTTCATTCGGGGACCACAAGTGATGCAAGGGTACTATAAAAAACCCGAAGCTACTGCCAAAGCGATCGACTCAGAAGGTTGGTTTGACAGTGGCGATCTCGGTTGGATAACTCCCGATAACGATTTGGTACTTACGGGTAGGGCAAAAGATACTATCGTATTAACTAATGGTGAAAATATCGAACCTCAACCCATAGAAGATGCTTGTGTTCGTAGTAAGTATATCGACCAAATTATGTTAGTCGGACAAGATCGGCGATCGCTTGGTGCATTAATCGTACCTAATTTAGATGCTTTACAACAATGGATAACTAGCCAAAAACTAGACTTAAATTTACCTAGTCCCGATGCTAGGGAAACGGAAATAGCCAACAGCGATTTAAACGCACCAGAAATTCTCAATCTATTCCGTCAAGAATTAAATCGTGAAGTTAAAAATCGCCCTGGTTATCGTCCAGACGATCGCATCGGTACTTTCAAGCTAATTTTAGAGCCTTTTAGTATCGATAATGGCATGATGACTCAAACCATGAAAATTAAGCGTCCAGTCGTCAGACAAAACTATCAAGAGTTAATTGAGAATATGTTCGCCGAAAGATAATCAAAAATTTCTCTGGTCAAATTATTGTTTAAGGTTAAAACAGAAAAGTTAAATGATAAGGAAATACTTATCTTTGTTAAATTTCCCCTTGTAATCTTGAATTTATATTAACCAAGGTTTCAAAATAATCAGGAGCAAAATTTTATGGATTATGCAAATTCCAGTCTACTTCTCAAACGTCCCGTTACCATCAAAGCGATTGTTACTCCTCGTTGGAAAGAAGAAGTACAACAGCAATTACAAAGTCAAATAAATCAATTCGATCGACAAATGGAGCAATTAGAAATGCAAGGGAAAAGAACGATCGAAGAAATTAATAAGAAAACAACTCAACCGCCTAATCCACAGTTAACCAGACAAATCGAAAATATTCAAGGACAAGTAAACCAAAAGAAAGGAGAGTTACTCAATAAGAAAAATCAATCGCTGCAACAACTCCAACAAGTACAATTACTAGATTTGGATCAAGAAGTAGTTCAAGCGCAAATGGAAAGTTTCTTCCGTCTCGAAAAAGGAGATAATCTTGTTAAAAAACTTAATGTAGAGGTAGTAATCCGTGATGGCATAGTCGAAGAAATTCGCGGGGAACTTTAACCGTCGGTTAAGCTGTCAGCCCTTCGGGTTCGGGCGCGTTCCCTTGCTCGGTCGGCGTTCCCTTGCGCCCTCAGGTGGCGCGGGTTCCGACCGCTTACCGCCGACGCGGGGTCGCCCTCACTTTCAGCTTTCAGCTTTTTGATTTCACATTTCTTTTTCGATCTCTTTGAAATAAACAACCGCCAATTCATTACAGGATTTGACCTGATAATGAATTGGTAATTATTTAAATATTGGCTTATTGGCAAAAAGAGAATTTAATTCTGATTTAATTTATGATGATGCCCAAACAGGTAGTCTGAGAAAAAAGCCCAATTGGAATAACTTAAGTGAATAGTCGTTATCCTCGTGTCATTTGTCTAGGAGAAATCCTATTCGATTGTCTTGCCGATCGAATAGGATGTTCTTTGGAAGAAGTAGAGTCTTGGACTGCTTACCCAGGAGGCGCACCAGCTAATGTTGCTTGTGCTTTGGTTAAGTTAGGTACTCCTGCTGCTTTTATTGGTTGTGTCGGTCAAGATAAACCAGGAAATGAACTGGTAGAATTACTAGAGTCTATAGGTGTTAACATTACTGGCATACAACGCCATCCTCTAGCTCCTACCAGACAAGTTTATGTTCTGAGATCGACAGAAGGCGATCGCTCTTTTGCGGGTTTTGGCGAGCGTAAACCTAACGAATTTGCCGATGCTTACCTAGAAGCAAATAAATTGCCCACCAATTTGTTTTTAGAGGCTGAATTTTTAGTTTTAGGAACTTTAGAACTTGCCTATATCCAGACTAGAGATGCTGTTTTTCGAGCTTTAGAATTAGCAGAGCAATATAGGCTCAAAGTAATTTTAGATGTCAATTGGCGACCGATGTTTTGGCGTGACGAACGAGAAGCCTTACCTTTAATTAAAAAGCTATGGAAATATGTCGATTTTCTCAAGCTTGCTGAAGAAGAAGCTCAATGGCTATTTAATACCACCGATGCAGGAGCGATCGCCCATCGTCTTGGTTCGGTAGAAGGCGTACTCGTTAGTGGTGGGGATGCTGAGGTTAGCTATTGTCTGAGTGATAATGAAGCTAAAGTCAAGCCTTTTTCCGTTTCTGTCCGAGACACTACTGGCGCAGGAGATGCTTTTTTAGCTGGTTTTATCCATCAATTATGTCAGCAGAAACTAAGTAGCCTGAGTGATGCTCAAACTGCCAGAGAAATCGTTACTTATGCCTGTGCTGTAGGTGGTTTAACCACAACTAAAGCAGGAGCGATCGCTGCTCAACCGACAGCAGAAGAGGTAGAAAGTTTTCTTGCTGTAAATTAAGAGCGACAATCGACCCTCGAAGTCCGATAACACCTAGATCAGAAAGAGAGCCGACGACTTGCCGTGTTTCGTCTCGGCTCTCTTAACTGGTTCGCTCCTCACACGCCAGAAATCATATGTCGTTTTAAAGATAATGTCAAGGGTTTTCTATTTTAAATGTAAACATATATTGCATCAATCGCTGTAAGGGCGGTTTGTAAACTGCAAAGACTAATTCATTTGTTGTCTTTCTCTACGAATTCTGCGGGTAGCTGCCTCATGTTCTGCTAAAGTTCGACTGAATACATGAGTACCATCGTAACGGGCAACAAAAAATAAGTATTCTGTACTTTCGGGATTTAGAGTAGCTTTAAGACTAGCAAGACCAGGACTGGCGATTGGGGTAGGGGGTAAACCGTGATTGACATAGGTATTGTGTGGGGCAGGTGTCCCTACTTGCCTAAAAGTTAGGGGGCGATCGGCTGTTTGTCTAATTCCTAAAGCATATTCTACAGTAGGGTCGGATTCTAATCTCATTCCTTTTTCCAGTCTGGAGGTAAAAACACCAGCAATTAAACCTCTTTCTGCTGCTACTACAGATTCTTTTTCCACAATGCTGGCAAGAGTCACCCATTCGAGTAAAGTCAAGTCAGTTTCTGCTTGTTGATAGACGGGTAAAGCATCTCGTTCAAATTGAGTTAACATCACCTCAATAATTGCTTGGGGATTAGTCAGGCGATCGCTAGTAATTCTGTAAGTATTAGGATAGAGAAATCCTTCTAAATGAGGTAAATTAGCAGGCAACCAAGAATATTTATCATCAGGAATTTGACTTGCTGCTGCTACAAACTCATCAGCACGGAAATATCCCAAAGATTCAAAATAATTTGCCATTTCTTGAATCGACCAACCTTCAGGGATAGTAAAGCTAGTTTGCATTAACTCTCCCCGCCAAATTTTAGCAGCAATAGCAGGTAAAGAATCTTGAGGGGATATGAGATAAGTTCCTGCTTTAAACCCCCCTTGAGAGTCTTGTTTTTGTTGTACCCAAGTCCAAATTTTCCAAGCATCGGCAGAACGAATTAGACCTGCTTCTACTAAGTCTCTACCAATTTGTTGCCCTGGAGTTCCAGGCTTTACGGTAAACTGTTTCGACTCTGGACTAGAAGCATCGATCGCTTCTGGGGCTAAAACAGGGGAAGTAGATTTGTGCCACCAAGACCAACTCTGCCAAACCCCCAAACCAAGAATTAATATAAATAAGCTACGAAAAACAGGAAACTTAGCTTTTTTTGCTGCGGAATTCATACCATTTACCTAATAGAAAACTTTGCTGTTAGGAGAAAAGTACTCGTGCTTTTGAAGATAACTTTTCTATCAGAATTACTAAACTACTTAACTTCAGTAAATCCTAGATCCTAGTACAACAACTATTCTAATTCTTCAAATAGTAATTCTTCGAGAATCGATTGAAACCGTTCTTCCTCTGGAGAAACTAACTCTATTTCTTTGTCCCAGTTTTGTTTGGCAAAAAATAGTAAAGGAGTCATGGGGGTATAAATAGAATATTTTTGCTGAGAGTGATAAAAACTGGCTAAAAATTGTAATTCTTCTGACTCTAGCTGGCTATCTTCTTCGTCTAAATTCAGAGTTAAAATGCGATCTTCTTCTATGGGAGGTAATTCGCCCGTGGCAGTTAAAGTATATGCCGTATGATTCAGATAAAGATTTTGTTCTGCTAACACCGCTTTGGCATCACCAAAAACCATCTCGATCTCTTCATAGTCTTCCAACATAATTGCTTCTAATGCCTCATCATCATCTGAGGGGTCATCTTCCCAACTAATAATAATTATGGGGATATCGACAGGCATCAGGAGTAGATAAGCTACACTACCAGATTCAAGGGAATGTTCCACATAACATTCAAGAGAATTTCCATGTTCGTCTATTAATGTTACGGTATCTCCTTCATTTTGCTCATGTTCTGAATTGAATTGAGATGAAGACATATCTTGGGGGGAAAGTTTGCTGGCAAAGATAATTGGGATAAACACCAAACAAGAAAGCGGTTAGCTTATTTTGTCTAGCAATAAAATTCAGAATATCATGACAAGTGTTCTTCCTAAACGATAATTTCTACTGAATAAGTTTTCAGCCAAAAGTATTATATTCATCAGTAGGGATCGGCAATTTGTATCATTTACTACTTTTTTTCTAGATCGATTTCATCCCATCGAGCTAAGTACTTAACTATCGTCGGATTAGTAAGATTGTACTGAAGGGGGGTAATAGTAATATAGCGATCGCCAATTGCCTGAACATCAGTCAAAATATGGGGAGGCAGATCGCGATTATCTGGTTGTTCGATATCTTCAATAATTTCCCCGACTAACCAATAGTAGCTTTTTCCCCGTGGGTCGAATCGTTTTTGAAAATTTTCGATATAGCGACGTAACCCCTGACGTGTAACTAAGACTCCTGCTATTTCTGACTCTGGTACGGCAGGAATGTTAACACTGAGTAGCATGGGTTGGGGTGGTTGTTGCTGACTTACCTGGTTAACTAACTTAAGGGCAAAATTAGCTGCCGTCTCAAATTCATGGGAAGTAAAATTAGCCAAACTAAAAGCAATACTATTAATTCCTTCTAATACTCCTTCCATCGCTGCGGAAACTGTCCCAGAATAAAGCACATCTGTACCCAAATTAGGGCCATGATTAATCCCAGACAAAACCAGATCGGGACGAGTAGCCATGACAGCACTGAGGGCAAATTTAACACAATCGGCAGGAGTTCCCGAACAAGACCAAGCAGTTACACTAGGATAAAAAATATTTTCTACTTGTTCTGCTCTAATTGGTCGGTGTAAAGTAAGACCATGACCTGTAGCGGAACGCTCGCGATCGGGGCAAACAACCGTTACTTCATGACCCGCTTTTGCCAGAGTATTAGCTAGAGTACGCACTCCTAAAGCAAAAACACCATCATCGTTACTAATTAGTAATTTTAATTTTTTTTCTGGTAGCATTAATTTTATAAACAATAACTAACAACTAACAACTAACAGCTAACAACTAACAACTGTGTCTAATTCCCTAGAAACCCAACTACAAGAATTACAACAAACAGCAGTAAGCGCGATCGCTACTACTAATACTTTAGAAGAATTAGAACAGCTAAGAATTAATTATTTGGGTAAAAAAGGTCAACTGTCCCAGATTTTACGAGGTATGGGTAAATTAACCCCAGAGGAAAGACCTCGTGTTGGCAGTTTGGCTAATGAGGTTAAAGAAGCACTCCAAAGTAGTTTAGAGAGTCAAAAACAAAAGTTACAGCAAGCAGCTATTGAAGCGCAACTCAAAGCAGAAACCCTAGATGTAACTATGCCTGGAGTTAGCCGTTCCCTCGGTCACGTTCATCCCCTCAATGGCACGATCGATCGAATGTTAGAGATTTTTGTGGGTCTGGGTTATACAGTTGCTACAGGTCCTCATATGGAGACAGATTATTACAATTTTGAAGCCCTAAATACGCCACCAGACCATCCTGCCAGAGATATGCAGGATACTTTCTATCTTCCTGGGGGAAATTTGTTGCGGACTCATACTTCTTCTGTTCAAATTCGCCATATGGAAAACCTAGAACCTCCTATCCGTATTGTTGCCCCTGGTAGATGTTATCGTCGGGATACGGTAGATGCTACTCACTCGGCAACTTTCCATCAACTGGAGATTTTGGCAGTAGATAAAGCACTTAAGTTTACCGATCTTAAGGGAACAATTAAAGAATTTTTACGGCGTATTTTTGGCGATGATATTACCGTCCAATTCCGCGCTAGTTATTTTCCTTTTACCGAACCTTCGGCAGAAGTAGACGTACAGTGGAAAGGAAAATGGTTGGAAGTTATGGGTTGTGGGATGGTCGATCCGAATGTACTTAAAGCAGTAGGCTACGATCCAGAAGTATATACTGGTTTTGCTGCTGGCTTGGGTATCGAAAGATTTGCGATGGTATTGCATCAAATTGACGATATTCGCCGTCTTTATAACAGCGATCTGCGCTTTTTGCGTCAGTTCTAACAGAAGCTTTTAGCTTTTTGGGTTTAAGAGATGAAGATTATCTAATCAAAAGTAGTTTGAATCTACTTTTGATTAAGCTAAAAGCTCATGGCGGATATCTATAGCAGTACAGATAGAAATTAGGACATCACATTAAACGTAGGGGCGATTCGCGAATCGCCCTTACAACATTTATCTGTCCTAACCATATGACGTAGTGCTATAGTAGCTTACCGCGAAGCAGTTTAAAGCAAAGCTTTTAGCCTAAGCCGTGAACGCTTTTAGCTTTTTTTACTTGCGTATTGACGGCGGAGTTTACCTCTACTATGCTCTTGTCCACTTGCATAGTAGAGGAATTAAACCAGGCTAATAGCTAATAGCTAGTTAAACCTTAAGAAGATCGCTAGTAGCAAATACACCGTCTTGGAACTTAAGAAACTCTACATCTATAAGAGTATCTTTTCCCAATCCCATTCCTTTAACCTGAAAGCAATCGGCAGTACCTTTAAAAGTAAAGTTATCGATCGAGCCATCGTATACGGCAGTATCAGTCCCAGTACCACCATCAATTAAATCCTTACCCGTACCACCAATAAAGGTATCATCTCCCTCTTCACCGAATAGTCTATCCTTGCCGTTACCACCATCAATCAGATCGTCTCCCGTACCGCCTACAATTTTATCTTTGCCATTCAAACCCAGAATATATTCCTTACCATTCTTGCCAATTAACTCATCAGCAAAATAATCATTAGCACCGACCCAAACAAAAACTAGATCGTCTTCTAAGGAATCTACGGTAGCAGTTAGATCGTTAAGTTGCTCCCTCAAACCAGAGCCATTTTCATCATCAGGAAAAGATAGTCCAATATTCGCGTCTCCTGAAGTAGCAGCACCGATAGCAAAATTAATGCCATCTTTAGTTGTATCTACGTTATTTCGATCTTGATAGAACGAGCTAAATTTTAAATTTAATTCTTGAGTGAAATACTCTACCCAAACCCCTTCAGTTTGCCCCTGGGCATTAGGGATGGGTTGACCATTTTCATTTACCCTACCGTTAGTAAATTGACCGGGGAAGAAAAGAGGTGTTGTTGGTAAAAATCCCTCAGTAAAGCTAACAAAGTTGTTAACATCTGACAAACTATCCCCCAGGATATAATAATCATCTACTAGCAAGGAAAAATTCATGGTTGTTGTAATTCGATCGATTAAATGTTCCTAATAGTTGTACCACAACCTAACTCAATTAATTACAGTTTTCACTACCAATTTTTGTTCGGGCAGAAAACCATACTATTCAAGGGATATAAGCCACACTTTCTCATAATTGTCTCGGCAAATAACATATTAATTAAAGCGATCGATCGAGTAAAAGTTTAAATTAATCAATTATTTAATCGAACCATCAAAGGCAAGACAAATATGACTAAATTAAAATACAATCCTTGGCAAGAAATGAACTCTTTACAACATCAATTAAATCGTTTATTCGATGATACTTTTGTTCCTAGCAATGGGGTTGAGTTTGGTGATTTATCAAAAATTCCAGCAGCCGAACTAACTCAAACAGATGATGCAGTCTATCTAAAACTAGAAGTTCCTGGTATGGAAGCTAAAGACTTGGATATTCAGGTTATGGCAGATCGAGTAGCGATTGCAGGAGAAAGAAAATCGGCAACTAAATTAGCAGAAAACAGTAAAAATTTTTCCGAATTCAATTACGGTAATTTCTCTAGAGTAATTCCCCTACCCATACGCATTCAAAATACTAAGGTAACAGCAGATTACAAAAACGGTATTTTAAATCTAACTCTACCAATAGCAGAATCAGAAAAAAATAAAGTAGTTAAAGTTACTTTACCAGAAGCTACTGATAGCGATCCCTGGAGAGATTGAGTTTAGTCATCTAAATTAATTAATGGTTTACCCAGTTGCAAGTTTATGTAACTGGGTTTTTGTAGCTGCGATCCCCGCTTTTCTCACAAATTAAGTTGAAAGCCAATTTAAAGCTTAAAAGTTGAAGATTTTTTCTAATAAGAGAAATTTGAGATACTGACAATAAAAAAATTAGGCTAAATTGTCATAAAATTCGACAAAAGAACCTAAAAAATAAGTCATCAAGAAAAATTTTCCATGACAAGATAAATGGCAATTAAGCAACAGCCATTTAAGAAACTATTTAATTATCTTGCTCAAAAATTAAAATCATCCAGAATCTGTCAGAGCTTGAATTCTTGAGTAAGCAAGACCTAAAATATCTTGGTAGGGGTAAGCAGTAGCAATAGCGATTAAAATTCTTCTACAACTAATCGTTATTCTTGCTCCCAATTTGAGCAAAGAAAGACGAATTGTCCCTACTGTAGCTTTAGCCAAAGAGGTTTTAGCTAAACAGTTTTGACGAAAAGCTTGTGCTAAAACATAAGCCATCGAAGACAGCCAGAGTCTGAGTTGATTACTGCTCATAGTCTGTTTTAGCTTTTTCAACAATGTCTGAAGCTCTTAACTTTAATTGACTATTAGTTGCCATAGCTAAAACATAATCAACTCCGATTTGTTCTTCACACCATTTCATAATATCTTCACGAGAATAAGCACTATCACCTCTCACATGGAACTCTAACAACAGACTGTCGTTTGA
>JBFRWK010000005.1:0-45325 GCA_051439545.1 Xenococcaceae cyanobacterium
CTTTCTCTAAACGCCGACAACAAATCAAATCCCAATTAAATGAAGAATCTACCTGGTTTGAAAGAGAGAAGATTTGGGATAAAACCAGAGCCAAGAAAAAAGAGTCCATTCCCAGAGAAGAATTACAGGACTATTGGCGATCTGAATATGAAGCCCAGAATGTCTCCTATCCTCAACCGAGTAAGAGTGTCCTAAAGGATACCGCTTTGCATATAGATAATAAGGTTTCGGATGTAAGGGAAGTTAATCCCGATACCCTACACCTTGCACCCAACACCCATTCACCAAAGGTAAATATCAATCAAGCAGTAGCCGAAGCGATCTCCCACTGCTCGGAGCGCACTGTAGCCTTTAAACCAGAGGAGATTAAAAAGTTTGTTTTTTCTGAGGTAGGTAAATACTCACATCAAGACTTAGAGCAAGCTATTACTAATAACAATGAATTAATTCATTTGGATAAGCAAGTAACTACTCAAACAGCATTACTAAGAGAAATCGCCACCATTAGGATAGTAAAAGATGGCAAAGACAAAGTTAAACACCTTTCTACTTTTCAAGCAATGGAACAAGCTATAGCAGGAGAAAGTTTAACTGAAGGACAAAGAAAAGCTGTAACTCTGGCTGCTACGACTTCTGACCAGTTCATTGCCTGGCAGGGTAAGGCAGGGGTAGGTAAAACTTATGCTCTCAATGAATTCAAAGAAATTGCCCAACGAGAAGGCTATACAGTCAAAGGTTTTGCCCCTTCAGCTAATGCAGCTAAAGTATTATCGGAGGAGATGGGCATCGAGACAACTACAGTAGCTCGTAAATTAGTTTCTAAACCTTTACAAGAAGAAAGCGAACAGCAGCCAATCTGGATTGTTGATGAAGCTGGATTATTGGGTGCAAAATCCGCATTTGAGCTACTTAAAAAAGCTAAAGCAGAAAACGCCAGAGTATTACTGGTGGGCGATACTAGACAATTAAGCTCGGTAGCAGCAGGTAATCCTTTTAAATCCTTACGTACCGCAGGAATAGCCACAGCCTATTTAAACCAATCCTTACGGCAGAAAACCAAGGATTTGAAACACGCTGTTGATTTACTCTCGGATGGAAAAGTTGCTGAAGGTATTAATGTTCTTGAAACCAATAAGCGCATCAAAGAGATTCGGGATTCGTGCCAAAGAGCCAATCGTATTGCCTTCGACTACTTAAGTCTAACTCCAGACGAAAGAAAGGAAACCCTTATCATTGCGGGAACTCACCAAGAGCGAGAAGCTATTATAAACAGCATTCGTGAAGGATTAAAGGCAGAAGGTAGCTTGGGTAAAGAGGTTAAAGCAAAAAGGCTCAAATCTAAAAATCTCACCAATGTCCAAAAGAAATACGCCCATTATTACGAGGAGGGTAATGTAATAATTCCTCTGGCTAACTATAAAAGATTGGGACTAGAAAAAGGTCAGCAATACACGGTTAAAGCTGTAGAAGGAGACAGTCTCGTACTTCTAGGCAAAGATGGTCAAGAGAAAAGAGCTTCTCCTGCACATTTTAAATATAAAGAGGTATATGAAGCTATTGAGACGAACATTGCTGTAGGCGATCGCCTTCGTTGGGGTAAAAATGACAAACAACTTAATCGAATTAATGGAGAAGAATTTGTTGTTACCCAGATAGACAAAGGGATTGCCACTATTCAAACCGAGACAGGTAAACGAGAACAAATCGAGCTAAAAAAACCCCAACACTTGGATCATGCTCTAGTTAGCACGACTTATAGTAGTCAGGGTGTAACGGCTAAAAAAGTAATTGTAAGTATTACGGACGATCTTACGCTCAGCCAAGAAAGTTTCTATGTAGCAGCATCACGAGCAAAATACAATCTCCAGCTTTATGTGGAGAATCAAACCAGGCTGATAAAAAAAGCTCAAACTTCCCGCGCCCAACTTAACCCCCTTGAGTTAATTAAAGCGCACAGACAAAAAGAAGTTGACACAGAAAGGACAACCTCTAGCCACAAAAATGAACAAGAAGAATTAAATAAAACAGTACATAAAAACTATGACCGAAATCAAACCGCCGAACCAAACCCTCAAAGAGATTCTGACCGAAACTCTAGAACCAATCCACCAAAAATTAAACGAGATAGAAACCAACCTCAACACTCGAATAGACAATTTGGAATTAAGCCAACAGGAATTGATGAACTTGCTAACGAAATTAATAGATTCATTGAGCAAAAAGAAACCGAGCGAATTACAGAAAGTATTGAAAGCCTTAATCGGTCTATTAGAAACGGTATCCTCTCAGATAGGGGAATTGGACGGCTCGATCGGACAATTAAAGAATACGCTCGACGAAGAAAATTAGAGCGGATCGGAGATTCTTTAGAAAAATCAATTATCGAATCTGACCCGAAACTAATCGGTGCGCTCGAACAATTAACTGTTCAACTAAAAAACTCGACTGCTATCAGAAATCTTCATCACAGCATAATCAAAAAACAAATTATGCAGAATTTAGACAAGGTTAATCAGCACGAACGAGAAATACTAAAACTTAAGACAGAAAAACTAACAGAGCAACTCAAACAGCTAGAGGAGAACCCTAAAGCAAGTAAACGAAAACGCGGGGGGCGAGAAAGAGACTCCTTGAAAAAACAATTGGCGTCTATTAATTCTTATCTCCAATTATCCACAGGACAGAAGGTAACAAAAGACTCGCTGATAGGAACTATTACCGATTTAAAACTCTCGCCAGGTGGAATGCCAGAAGCCTGGGTACAATGGGATAATTACCCCGTAACTATTCCAGAACAACCAAGTCGTCTCGAAGTAATTCAGCAAAAGCAAGAACATGAATCAACCAGAAACACCCAACAGCCCCAACCAGTTAATGGCGAAAACATTGGAAGACGCTCTAGTTTACGCCTTGAAACCAGTAGTAGACAGACTAGACAACATAGAAGACAGATTGATAGAGGAGGAATACAACCCTCGCCACAAACCTCAACTGGAATATCTGAGCCAACAAGTCAAACAACTGACCAATCAGTTAAACCAGATTCAAGAAAAACTCGACCAACACCTAGAAAATCAAAACCAACGGATATTGAGGCAAGACCAGGAATTGTTAGAGATGTCGTCCGAGTTGACCAAAGTTGGAGAAGCCTTAACAGGAGTAACCAAGAATTTGGACGAGTTCAACAAGATTTTCGAGAGTTAGCAGATCGAGCTAGGAATATGCCGTTAGAGGAAGTAGCGGAACGATTGGGATTAGAACCAGACCGCTACGATTCCCATAAATATAAAAGTGATGCCCATATCATTAGCATTAATGACCAGAAATTCTACGACCATCTCAATCAAAAAGGTGGTGGCGGGGCGATCGATCTGGTCATGTACCTCCAACAATCGAGTTTTAAAGAAGCTGTTACATGGCTAAATGGTAATACTATTAATCTTACTCCTGTTAAACAAGCCTTGTCTTTTAACAAGCAGCCTGTTGAACGACAGCCTTTCTCCCCACCAGTACCAGATGAATCTAAATGGTGTGCTGTTAAAGATTATTTAACAAATACAAGAGGACTACCCGAATCAATGGTAGATAATCTTCACGGTCAAGACACTCTGTATGCTGACTCTAAGCAAAATGCTGTCTTTGTCAGAAAGAATATGGAAGGAAAAATTACTGGGGCTTCTTTAAGAGGGACTTACAATGATAGTAAATTCAAGGGATTAGCCAAAGGTACAACCAGAGATGGAGGATGGTTTGCTCTCAAGAAAGGTCAAGGAGAAATAGAGAGAATCGTACTCACAGAATCTCCTATCGATGCTATCTCTGCTGCTGCTATCTCTAAAAAGAAAGAAACTACCTTGTTTATTTCTACAGATGGATCGGGATCGCTCCCCCATGAATTTCTACAAAATAAATTGGCTGAAAGCAAGCAAGTTATTGTGGCATATGATAACGATGAAGCGGGAAACAAGATGGCACGTGCCGTATTAGAAAAATTACCAGGAGGGAAGAGAATTACTCCCACTGTGGGTAAAGACTGGAACGAACAACTGCTTCATTCTCAAAATCTCCTAGAGCAAAAAAGACAGATGTTCAGACAAGAATACGAAAGGCTGAAGTGTCAGGTTCAAAAAAATCGGCTCTTCCAATTCTCAGGAGTTGAAGAAGTAGATACTGCTGTGGCTATGCTGGTAATCAAAGAAGCTGTGGGTAATGGTAGTACCGATAATCTGATTAATCGTGTTGGAGAAGTACTTTCTCAGAGCGACCAACTCAAAGAGTGGAAGCAGTCTATGCTAGAAGGCGAGTATCGAGCATTGGCTGAAGACTATGTTGTCAAGAAGTACAAACAGGCTAGTTATCTTCGGGAGAATATTCGGGCTGAACGGGAGCAGAATCGAGATATTGAGCATGGATAGAGGCTTGCTTAACCACCTAAAAAATAGCAGTTATTGTTAAATTTTGTAAAAATCATTTTTTGGATAAATGCCAACTTTTTTTTTGGCATTTAGGCACGAATTAGAAGCGAGAAAAGAAGAACTAAATCGCTAAGTTTTTAAGGAGTTACCCGAAACATTTATGCTTGCATAAATACCAACTTTTTTTTGGCATTTATGCCCTCAAGTCGTTTTCTTTTTTTCGTTCAAGAGTATTAAACTAAATTCAGCTTTCTTTGGTTAAAGAAAACGATAAGAGAGAAATTGAGCCACAGTTTAAAAGCTTGTGGAAAAATTTAGCTCTCTGTCAATCAATAGAGATTTTTCAACTAATTTAAATATTCACACTCTGCTCTGAGAAAGTGAGGTAATAGTGGTGTTCAAACCCAATTTTTCTTCAACAGTTTACAAGCTTAGTTCTTCCTGGACTCCTCTAGGTAGTATTGCTACTTTTTCTCTAGCTAATTGTTATGGAGTTGTTAGTGGTTTAACCCACGATTCCACACCGATTATAGCCAGTTTAATATTTTTGACCACTTGCCCCTTAGCAGCTATTGTTTCTCGTTATTCTCGTCAGAAAAATAAGTGGCGACTTAAACTGCTTCCCATTGGGGCAATTAGTTTTTTAATTCTTAATTTTTTAAGTTCTCCCGCTCAAGCTCTTTTCTTTCAAAATGCCGAAAATTTTTTCAATACCAATTTTACCTCTTCTACTGCTGCTACAGCGATTGTATTTGCCTCACTTAGAGGTATTTACATTCTCTACATAGCAGTTTCTCTCATTGGTGTCATTAATTCGGTCAGACAGGATGAAGACTGGATGGCTACAGCGAAAATGCCCACTATCGTTGTCGTTTCAGTTACCTTAGCTGATATTCTCACCGATGTAATTGTTACCTAAGAAAAGATGGCAAAATCAGAATTTCGTTATGTCAATCGAGCTTTAAATCTTCAGCCTCGTATCGGCCCATTTCCTGCCACTCAGCTAATTCCCTTATTATTTATTGTTCTGGCAGCCTATTTTGTCCATGGATTCGGACTATCTTTGCTGAATACAGCACTCTTTGCTGCTTGGTTGATGGGCGGTTGCTGGATTATTAGTGGAGATCGCCCTTGGCAATTTCTAGCTAAATTCTGGACACCGCCTGATGTGGTACGGGGCTTTGTTCTCTATGAATCTTTACTTTCAGGAGAATATGAAACAAAAAATTGGAACTAAAAAGATCGAACAAGGTGGTCAAAAGTTAACTTTGACTCCTTTTGAAGATTTAGTCCATCTACAAACAATGGTTCGTCTCAATCTCAGGGGGCGAACTATTGGGGCTTATCTCTTAAAAAAGGGAAAACAAGACCCTTTTTCTCTGGTGTTTGGCTTTGATTGTCAGGGAATTCACAGTTTTCTGAGTAAAGAAGACACTGAAATTATCTTTGAAAAAATTGAAACAGGGTTGCTCGATTTACCACCCGCTGAAAGCATTACTTTTCATCTAGGCGCATTTAAAACAGATAGCTCTCGACAGCAGCATTTAGAGCAGTTATTACAGACCGCTCCTTGTGAAGAAGTTAAATTTTTTCTCTATGGAGAAAAAGCGCGGATTCAAGAATTGGCTGCTGCGGGATTGCGCGAACCAAAAACAATGCGAATTTATGTTACTTATACCCCTAACAATCAAAGTAGCACTGGTGGAGATTGGATTGAAAGCATTTTAGGCAAAATCGAAAATTTTTGGGATAGCTTTACCAATAAAGCCAACCGCAAACAACGGAATCAATTGAGTCAATTGCTCAAAAAAGCTTTTCTAGAGGGATTTAACTATTGGGAGCAAGTTCTAGCAACCAAGCTTGACTTAAAAATTACAGCTTTAACCGACGCTCAATTGTGGCAAATTCTCTGGGAGCGACTGAATCAATCCCCCGTTATTCCCGAACCTCAAGTCTTGATTTTAGACCCGTCGGGATTGAGGGAAGAAATTAATTCAAAGGTTCACAGTACCACGCTTCTTACTGCCGATTCCGTCCCGATTTTAGACCGACAATGGGTTTATGCCAATAACCGATATACGGGAGCTTTAACTTTTTGGGACAAACCTGGAGGCTGGAAAAATAAGCAAACACAACTCCGTTATCTGTGGGAGCTAATCGCCAGAGATACAGTTACCGATACGGAAATTTTTTGCCAGATTACTCCTGCCAATCCCACTATTGTCAGGACTTCGATGCAAAAAGTGACCAAGCAGTCAAATGTTAGTGCGAGAAGGGCTAACAGCAAAGATAATGTCGATGTAGCTTCTTTAATTAATACTCGGCGGTCTATTGCTGCAATGGAAAAGCTTTATGAAGGCAAATTACCCTATCATACAGGAGTAGTAATTCTCGTTCACCGCTCCTCTCAAGCTAAACTAGACGAAGCTTGTCGCAATATCGAAAATTATTTTCATCGTCCTGCTTGGGTAGTTCGAGAAACAGCAATGACGGGTAAAATTTGGCTACAAACTTTACCCATAGTTAAAGAGAAAATGCTGACATTGATGTTGGGCATTAATCGACGCTTTTGCTATCTCAATGAAGAACTACCTGGACTGATTCCTCTAGTAAATACTCAATCATTAGATCGAGAAGGAATCGAGTTAATAGCCGAAGATGGTGGAACCCCAATTTTCATCGATCTTTTTAATACGGATGAACATAAAAATTTAGCAATCTTCGCCACTACTCGTGGTGGTAAAAGCGTTCTCGTCTCTAGTATTCTCACTCAGGCAGGGGCGAGAAATATCCCCGTGGTAGCTCTCGACTATCCCAAGCCAGACGGTACGTCTACTTTTACCGATTACACTGAATTCATGGGAGCTAGAGGTGCTTATCTCGATGTCGGTAAACATTCAATTAATCTTTTCGATCGACCTTCTTTACAGGCTTTAAATCCCGAAAAACAACAAGAACGCTTTGAAGATTATAAAGATTTTTTAGCTAGTTGTTTAATGGCTATGGTTATTGGGGCTTCCCCAGATCAATCTCTCTCCCAGACCATCCGTACTTTACTTTACTGCGCCCTAGAACAATTTTTTACAGATGGGGAAATTCAAACCAGATATACCAAAGCAGAAGCAGTCGGGCTAAATTCTCCCGACTGGCAATTGATGCCAACTTTACGAGATTTTATTCCCTTCTGCTCTCTAGACCGATTAGAGCAAGCACTTAAATTGACTAAAGGTATTAACTGGAAACAAGTTTCCGTAGCTTTAGAGCAAATTCAACTGAGATTAAATTACTGGTGCATTAGTCGTGTGGGTAAAGCCATTTCTCACCCCTCTAGCGTGCCTACTGAAGCTCCACTTTTAGTTTTCGCCTTACGTCAAGTCCAGCAAGGAGAAGATGCAGCTATCTTAGCCCTAGTTGCCTATGCTGCTTCACTACGTCGGGCATTAGCTTATCCTGTCAGCATTTTCTTTATCGATGAATCGCCAATTTTGTTTAAGTTTCGCGCCATCGCCAATCTTGTAGGCGACCTTTGTGCTAATGGAGGTAAATCAGGCATTCGCGTAATTCTGACAGGACAAGACCCCAATACTATTGCCAATAGTGCTGCTGGCTCTCGTATTTTTCAAAATTTGAGTACTCGCTTAATCGGGCGAATTGAAAGTAATGCAGTTCCTTCCTTCGAGCAAATACTTCTCTATCCTCGTTCTTTAATCTCCCGTAACGTTCATTTTAGACCCAATAAACAACAAATATATACCCGTTGGCTACTAGATCGAGGAGGAGTATTTACTGAATGCCGTTATTATCCAGCCCTCATTCAGTTGGGTATTACTGCCAACAATCCCGACGAGCAATGGGTACGAGAGCAATTTTTGGTTCATTATCATGACAAATTTGAAGCAATTGCTCACTTTAGCCAACACCTAATTTACTGTATGCGGACTGGAACTAATTTGCGCTTATTACCCTGGAATAATAATCAAGTACGACATGAAAATTTACCCGTGGCTTCATAAGTTTAAAATCTCTAAAAAGTTTATCGCCCTCTCTATTTCTGGGCTACTAACTTTAGGTATAGCCCAAAGAAAAGCCTACGCTCAAGTGAGTGATTTTTTTGACAACTTCGAGACAGGTCTAGACAGCATCATTTCTATTTTAGAGGTATTTGAAGACAGTTTAGGTATCGAACGATGGCTAGCTCTGTTAGATGGATCGCTCGACGATCCATGTAGCAACGTTCCTGTTATTTTTATTGCTTCGCCCGAACCTGGTTGGTGTAATGCCAACGGTTCATCAACTACTGATATTTTGGCCGATTCTACAGGTGAATTGGGAATTCCCAACCCCAATCAAGCCAGACAAGAAGTAGAAGAAAGAGTAGACACAACAGGAGAAACTGATTTTTTTGAAGTAAATCCAGAAGTTCATTCTCTTTATCTGGCGAATTCTTTAGACCGAGTTGCTACCAAAATAGCTATCGATACGGTTTTGGGAGAAGAGGGACAACAACAAATTCAAACCGAGCTAGAAATTACCAATTCTACTCTAGCAGCCATCGCCTCTGAGGCTGAAGCTGCTCAAGAGCTAGACGTAACTCAAGATGTCATGAAAGCAACGATTCGAGTGATGGCCAATCAATCGGCTTTGATGGGAGCATCCCACACTGATGCCACCAATGCGCGGATCGATCGTCAATTTGGCAACCTCAATTTAGTCAATATCAGTCGCACTTTGGATGAAGGGCAGAAAGCCAAACGAGTAGAATCTGCTGCTGCTGGTGCTAAAGCCTTGTATATGGGAGCGCAAGTAGGTTTATTTTAAGAAAATTGTTATGTATTTTTTAGCGCAAACACAACTATTTGAAAAAGGAATTAATGCAGCGATATCTATTTCTGATTCTTGGGATGAAACCTGGCGCGATGTTTTAAGTGGCAGTGGAGTTGCTGAAAGAACTTTATATGGAGAACTAGCCAGATTGGGAGAACTTTTCGCCGTTGGTACTTTATTATTTTTGATGATTAGCTTCGTTAAAAAATTAAATAATGGCGACTATTCAGCCCTGGCATCTTTGCTTTTACCAATTATCGTTAGCTATTTGCTCTTCAATAATGGGTCTAATCTAGCTAATTTTACTCTTGCCCTGAGAGATACAATTAATACGTTCGAGCGACAAATTTTAGTCAAAACTTCTAGAGGAGTACGGCTGGACGAAATTTTTCGTCAGGCTCAAGGATTGACGAGTACTCAAGAACAAATTAGCAGTTGGATCAAACAATGCGAAGCCTTAAGTGGCGACAAACAAACTCAATGTTTAGATGAGGCTGTTACTCAGAGCGAAGACTTATTACGCGGGTATCAGGGGATTTTTGGCATCAGTCAATGGAGTAGAAATCGTCTTAATGACTTGAACCAACTTCGCATTGCTATTACTAACGAACCGCTTTCTCTCTTTTCCCTAGATAGTCCCTTGATCTGGACTGTAATTGGTTCTAGTGCAGAATCTCTGACATATACGATTTTAATCGGTCTGCAAATGGCCTTTCAAAACGCAGTAGAAATTTCTATGCTGTTGACGGCATTGTTTGGGCCCATAGCTGTCGGTGGTTCTTTGCTCCCAGTTGATTGGGCAGCTTTACCAGTTTGTGCCTGGCTAACTGGCTTTTTGAGTATAGGAATGTTGAAACTCGGCTTTAATATAGTGGCTGGTCTATCCGCAGTAGTATTTGTTAACGCCGAATCGACTGATGCTCTTTGGTTTCCTATATTTTTGGGCATATTTGCCCCAATTCTTGCTTCTGGTATAGCTGTAGGCGGAGGACTAGCAGTATGGAGTTCTCTTACTAGTATTGCTAGCTCTGCTATAGGAACTTTGAGCTTAGGGTACATCAAAACATAAAAGGGATAAAATGTCCAAATCTACTTCTGTCCCCAGACTTATTAAGGCTTCACAAAAAAATATCCTGCCACTATTTGTACTTGGCAGCAGTTTACTAAACACAATAATTTTTGTTCAACTTTGTTTAAACAATATTTGGGTCGCTAGATTAGCCAAAAAACCTCCTCCTGCTTTAGTTCAATTAGTTGATGGCAGAATAATAGAAGTAGCTCCTACTGATTCACTGTCTAGAAAACCAGAAAACATTAAGCGATTTGTCCAAGAAACAATGACTCTGATGTTTAGCTGGTCTGGCAATCTGACTAATGGTAGCGAAAAACTAAAAAGTGAAACTCTTCCGGACCCTGGAATCAGAATCAAAAATAGTAGAAATAGAATTACCACTCCTAGTTGGACGGCAAGTTTTGCCCTCAGTGAAGATTTTCGGGCTGCTTTCTTGGCTGAATTAGCAGAACTTACACCTCAATCAATTTGGAGGAGTAATACAGCAGTATTTTTACAAATTAACCGCATTAGCGAACCAGAAGAAATCGCTCCAGGAAAATGGAAAGTAAAGCTCGTCTCTAATCTGATGACTTTTGAGAACTCCGATCCTATAGGACAAGGAATTTCTTTTAATAAAGAAATTTATCTTCGCGCCGTAACTCCCTCTCTATCACCTCTACCGAAATCTGCTTCGGAGTATCAAAAAACAGCTTATCGCATTAGAGAGGCAGGATTAGAAATTTATAAAATTACAGCCCTTTCTCGGTAATAAGATGGAACACCAAAACACTTCTCCTTGGGATACGAATAATAATTTTACTAACGCTGAAGAAAGAGCGTCGGTCGAGAGCAAATCGAGTGATGGCAATTCAATAATTAACGCCGAGAGATATGCTACTTTGACAGGTTTCGATCGACATAAGGGAACTAAACCTTCAGAGGAGTCGAGTACAGAAAATACCGAAGATGTAGCTAGGTTACTAGAAACAGAGGAGAATTCTTTATCCAATCCCTACACTGCAAGAACGTTACATAGCTTTTCTTCCCACCCTATCCCCAAAATTATTTTAGTTTTCGGAACTGTTTTAATTGCAGTCAGTCTGGCTGGCACTATCCTCAACAGTGGTAACTTCAAACAAACTGCTCAAACAGAAAATGAAAATCAAGAGCCAGAACCTTCCATAACTAGTAATGATGCCACAGAATCCGACGATCGGGAGCTAGAAAAAGGAGAATTGCTCACCGAAATAGCCTTAGCCGAGCAAAAAAAGCAATTAGAAGCTTTAGACGAACCAAAAGCTAGATCGACTCCATCTCCATCTCCCCCTCCCTCCAATCCCAAACCAAAACCAGCTTCTGCTCCTCCTAAAGTTATCTATCGTAATGTACCTGTTTCTGCTCCTATTCCCGCTCCTCTGGACGTTCCTAAAAGCGAACCAATCGAACCCCAAATTGACCCACAAGAAGCATGGATTGCTGCTACAAAAATAGGTAATTACGGTACGGTAACTAGTATTTCAACTCAGCCCCAAAATAATCTCGCTCTCGCCCAAAGCAATTTTCTAGAAGGTAACTCGAACAATTCAAGCAGTCCTCCTCGCGATCGTCTTGCACAAAAAACTAATGTCTCTACCCAACAAATCTTAATTGGGAGTAAAGCTAAAGCCGTTCTGACCAATTCTATCGTTTGGGACAATAGCAGTACCGACCAAAGAACGTTAGTTTTTCGCCTCGAAGAACCTTTAAAGAACAGAGATGGATCTATTGTTATTCCCAAAGACACACAAATTATCGCCTCCATTAAGGAGGTATCATCTGGGGGAGTTGTTGACCTAGAAATTCACTCGGCTTTACTCTTAAACCAGGGTTCTTGGCAAGAACTACCTTTACCTTCTAATTCTCTCTATGTTCAAGGAGAAAAAGGGAAACCACTTCTGGCTAAATCTTTTTCCCATAATAACTCTTTAGATTGGGGAGGATTGGCAACGGAAGCGGTTGGCACAGCAGCCGTAGAAGCAGATCTTCCTGGCGGAAGAAATTTACCCCGCGTTATCGATCGCCTTTCTCCTTCTCGTTCTCGTTCTTCTCCTACTAGTGCTTATTGGTTACTTAAAGAAAATACAGAAGTAGAAATTTTAGTCGAGCGTTCTTTTTCTTTGCCGATGCCAAAGTTAGAGGAGGAATACGTTGAATAAGTCTTTGTTTCTGTCGGTAACGGCAGGAATTTGTTTACTACCCCATACGGCTGCTCAAGCTCTTTCGGCTCGGCAGATTTCTACCGAGCAATTACAAGGAGTTAAAGGTCAGATTATTTCTCTCAAGCTTTCTCCTGGTTACGGTTTAACCATCAATTTTCTTCCTGTAGGCGAAACTATTATTAAAGCTTGGTTAGACGATCCTTCCCGTATTGCTCTCAGCTTCGATGGTGAACTTTGCCAAGAACAATCAAACTGTAGGAATACTGGAGCCAATGTCGTTCATTTACGACAAATTCCACCAATCGATCTCCCTTACATAACTCATAGTCCTACAGGTGAAACTTTACTAACTTTGATTGCCCAAGGCGCACAGGGACAAAGAAAACTCTATCAATTTACGATAATTCCTACCTCCCTAGCACCAGAATTTACAGCTATCAACGTTGTCCCCGAAACCGAATATGAGCCTTTAATAGTCGATAACGATAATTTCTCTGACAAACCACAAGCTCTCCCCTTACAAAACAAGCCACCAGTTAAGCTTAATCCTAATCCTCGGCTAGAACAGACCTCATCCCCTCAACCAGACAATAACAATTTAGCTGAAGATATCATCCAAAAAACAACCTCTACCAACCACTTAAGCGAAAATCCAAAAGATAATCTAGCGTCTTCTTCTTCAGCAAACGAAAAATTTTCTCCTCTCTTTCAAACTAGAATTGATTTTAAACTCGCAGAAGATAAAATACTTCGTGTCTGGAGTCCACCTCCAAAAAACCCACAAAAAACATTATCTGTTCGCCCCGATAATTCGACAGAAGCTAAAACTCCAAGAACGAAACCCGAACCCAATTCTGCTCCCCAAACAGATTCTCTTCGTCTCGCCAACGATTTAGTGTACGGTCTTTTAGTTGCCACGCAAAAAGGTGAAATTGAATATCACAGCAATACTTACCTTAAGATTCAAAACCTGATCCTCTTATTGCGTCGAGGTCAAACCTTAGAAGCATCAACTAATCAGGCTCTTGTGGAGATGAAATTGGTTCGTCAACTTCTCGATTGGGGTCAGACTCGTCCATCTGCCAATCAAATCATCCAATAAACCATGTCTATCCGATTCTGTTTAAAATCTTTATGCTTTTTATTAGGCATTCTGTTAACAATATTTATTCATATTGTCAGTTATATTGGAATAGGCTACAGCCAAGAATTGTTCGACCAGCATGATACTCATTATCATGTTAATCCCGTGGGCGATCTACCTACTTTTACAGTCGAACAAAATGGTTTGACAGCGGAATATCCCGACTGGCAAAAGTTAACATTTTCTCGTCTGGGAAGTATTGCAGAAGGGGGAGAATTGTTGTCTAGACCAGATTGGGATAGAGCAGTAGGCTACGAGCTTTCCCGAATCTGGAGTGCGGGAGATAGTCCCGCTGAGTTTTTGAAGCTAGGAGATTTCCAAGATTCAAAAGTGGGAGACTTGACGTTGGATTACATTCTTAACTTAAGTCTGACTGAAATAGATGAAGTTCCTTTATCGGCATTTGGTTTGATTAGAGAGCAAACCATATCAAGCTTAGTCGAAGCAATTCCAGAGTTAGGGGAGCTAAAAGTATTTGAAGTTGAGCCAATTTTAGAATTGGTGGGTTCTGATTATGCAAATGTTGAAATCGGGAGATTGATCGATACTACTCTGGGCGATTTAGGTTTTGATGAATTAAATTTAGATGATTTTTCTTTGTCTAGCATTCCCTTTGTAAACGAAACTCCTCTATCCGAGTTTAAAGATTGGCAAAATAGTTTTCTAGAGCAAGTACCTGGGCTGTGGGATTTACCTTTGAACTTTATCTTTGGCGACGGTATTTTTGCTAATGGTTTGATAGGTATTGTCGATATTGCTTTTGGAACGGCAGAGGCGGGAATAGATAATACGATCAGTGGTAGCTACGAAGAAGGATTTAATGTACCCTGTGAAACCGAATGCGCCCATGTAGAATTAGCTAAATGGGCAAAAGGCAAAAGATGGATTAGCGGGAAGTATCAAAAGGTCAAAGGAGGTGAAGGACTATTAGGATTAGTCAACGGCGGAGTTGAACCAACAGGCAGACATCCTTTTGGTAGTGCCTTTAAGGTGGTGGTGTGGGAGACTAGCGAACCAGAAGGTAGAGTAGATACCGCTTTGTTTTTTCGCTATTGTCAGAGAGGTTGGTTTGTCGATTTGGGCTGTACTCCCTACTTTATTGGACCCGTTCCTTTCTTATCCTACAACGAGAAAGACACGATGTTTATCGGGCTTTTAGACGGTTCTGGTGGTGGTAGTGGCTCTGGTTCTTCTCGAACTCCACCTATTCCCGTTCCCCCGATCGAAGAACCAATTCCACCGACGACGGGGATTGACTTAATCGATCCCCTCCCTGGAGCAGTCGTTACCAGTGAATATGGCTACAGAAATACAGGTATTCCTGGAGCTTCCACCTTTCATACTGGACTCGACAAAGCTTATGCCTATAACGATCCTCGCTATCCTGGGCAAATTATTGCTGCTGGTGATGGAGTAGTAGCTTATGCAGGGCGAGATAATTCTGGTTGTGGTACTTTAATTTGGATAGACCACCCCAATGGTTTGAGAACTGGGTACTGTCACATGAGTGAAATTTATGTTAAGCGACGACAGAGAGTCTCCCAAGGACAAGTGATTGCCCTAGTCGGCAATGAAGGTGTAGGTTCTGGCCCTCATTTACATTTTATGATTTATGAAAATAGAACGAAAAAAGTAAATCCACGAAAATACGTCAATTTTTAAAGGAAGCAGTATGCTCAGATTGCCCAAATTTACATCTTTTATTATCATCACTGCATTACTGACTTGTACATTAATGAGAAAAGCAGAAGCGGGAGGTGAAGATCGTAATAAGTATATCGGATTGGAATATCCGCCTGTTCCCGATGGCATAATTATTGAGGGAGGATGGACAATAGAGGAAAAAGATTCTAGTACTCTAACTGAGTACTCTATCGGTTCTGTTATTGAGGGAGACAAAAAATTCCTGTGGCTGGAGCATTTTATTAGTTTGAACGAGGAAGGAGAACCTTCTTTTAAACTAGTTGATATTTTACCTTTACCACCCATCGATTCTGAAAAAGAAGATGTTTTAGGTGGTTCTCCGTATCTATGTCATATTAATGGAGAATACGATCCCACTTTAATAGTTATCGCTAAACTTGAAGACAGCAACACGGAATTTTTAACCAATATCCAAAAAGCTTGGCGTGTAGATTTAGCAAAAGAAAAATTCAAGGAAATAGAAACCGTAGGTGTTGAATTTCGCTGCGAAAACATGGGTTTTGGATTGTAAAATTGACAGTAAAAGCGGGCAAGCTACGAGGCGCGTGTCACGAACCCCCCGTTAAACGCAGAGCGTTTTAACGGGGGCTTGTAAAAGTCCAGAACGTGACCAGTTCACCTGAAATTTAGGTAGCCGTTATCTAGTTCATGACATCTAGAGGTGCGTGCCAGCTTCTAGCAACTGTCGTCTAACTTTAAACATCTGTAATTGGGTTAAGGAAGTGAGTTAGGCATAACAAGATTAGATAACTGAACGAGGCAAACATTACCCCGCTTCGGGAGAAAATTATGGAAATAGATCGATACGAAGTCAGGCAAATAGGCAGAGATAATCTAGATCTAGAAATAGATACGGCGAAAGCTGCTGTTAAATTATTTCAATTACTCCTAAAAAAACTTAGAGAACTGCTCGATAAAAATCCTGGCTTGGAGCAAAATCAGTCTCCTCTAACCATAAAAGTAAATGGAAAAAAATATTATCAAGCTCAACTAGATCGACCTCCCACGCTCGATCTACTTACGCCTCAACAAATTAAATATTTAGAGCAAGCAGTTTCTTCTTCTCCTCAAAAACAACTCGAACATAAACCAGATCTAGAAATAACAGCTAAAGATATAGTCTTATATAAGGCGGAGAAAGGGATCGTTAAAACTAACCAAATCTCTACAGAAGCAAAACAAGAGCCACAAATTATTGATGCGGAAATTGTGAATGAATCCCCTCAAACTCCTGCTCTTCTTCCCCAAAGAGGAGAACGGGAAGTCGCGCAAACGGCCGAAGCCTTAGTCAATCATTTGGGTGAGGACTACGGTTCTCATAAAACCTTTGAAGGCAAGTCTTATCTTATTACTCAAACCTTACCCCAACCAGGCAAAAGTCCCGAACTCACTATCTTCGCCAAAGACGGAAGGGGAGAAATTTTCAAGCTTAACGATAACGAACTTGTCTCCAATCTTCAAGCCACGGACATTGATAAATTTGCCCAAATCGAGCGGGAACTAGCTCAAGACCTATCCAAACAGCAAAAATCCGAGCAAGACCGAGAACCAGAGTTATGACTTATAAGTACACACAAACGACTCAACCATCTTCTTCTCTAGATAATACTGCCAACAGCTTTATTCAAGCTCTTAATTCTCCTAATGGAATGTTGTTGTTAGGCTGTCTGGCCTTTGTAACGTTACTTTATTTATTCGAGGGAAAATCCAAAAAAGGTCAACTAGCTCAAGCTCGATTTGGAAGCAAAAAAGAAAAAGCTGCTGCCATGAAGGTAGCAATCTCTCAAATTGAAAAACGCAAACATAATGAAGTTGCTCTCTATCTGGGTAGACCATTAGCTCATAGTTGGTTAGATATACCTCCTCTATTTTTTCCCGAAATTCAAAGAGGTGTGGCGATTTTAGGAAGTTCGGGAACGGGGAAAACTATCTCTCTGCTTCTTCAGTTAATTTATTCCTCTTTAGACCAAGGTTTTCCAAATATTGTCTACGATTTTAAATATCCCACGCTAACCAAAAGAATTGCTGGCTATGCTAGAGAATGCGGTTACGACGTTCGGATTTTTGCTCCTGGTTTTCCCGAATCAGAAGTTTGCAACCCTCTCGAATTTCTCAACAAACCCGACGATTCCCTAATGGCTCGACAATTTGCTGAGGTGTTAAATGCCAACTTCAAAAAAGCTGGACAGACTTCAGGCGATCCCTATTTTAGTAATGGAGGCGATCAGCTTACCGAGGCTTTCTTGATGCTCACCAAATCGACTAAATACGCGGATTTGATGATGGCACAAGCTTTAATGTCTCTTCAAGATTTTCCCAAACGTCTCGAAGCCAATAAGAATAAGATTAATGCCTGGATATATACTAGCTTTAGCCAATTAATTCAAGCTGCTACTTCTGAAAAAACTGTTGCTTCTCTTATATCTACAGCCAATACCAATTTTACTCGCTTCATGAAAGGGGATATTCTCCCTGCTTTTTGTGGTAAAACTACCATTCCTCTAGACCTTAAGGGTAAACAATTATTAATTTTAGGACTGGACAGAGAAAAAAAAGACGTTTTAACTCCTCTGTTTGCTACGATTTTACACATGATTGTCAATCGCAACGTAGCTCGTCCCAGAAAAGACCCCCTACTGCTCTGGCTTGACGAAGTGAAGACTATTTACGTTCCTGCTCTTCCCGATTGGCTTTCTCAAAACCGTGAAGATGGTTTGGCCACTATTATCAGTACGCAAAATATGGTTCAACTGGAGGAAAGGTACGGAGACAAACTAGCCCGTGAAATTTTGGCCAATTGCGCCACCAAATTTATCCTCAATCCTCAAGATGAGGATACTGCCGAGAAATTTTCCAAATACTTAGGAGAACAAGAAATTAAAGTGAAACAAAAATCGAAAGGACGAAGTGGAGGCAAAGCCAGTATTAATACATCAGATCAAGTCCAAACTCGCAGACTTTACCCTCCCGAAAAAATCCTTAAACTTCCCAAAGGAAAATGTATCGCGATTAACCCCGAATTTACCGATGGTAAAGAGGGCTATATTCCCATCGAGCAAAAAATTAAACTTTCTCCTGCTTACAAGCAGACAGTCGAAAGAAGCGAAAGGCAATGGTCGAGTATTCGGAGTCAACTCGAAAAACAAAGTACTCAAAAACCCCTGTCTCAACAAGACTTAATCCTCCGTTACCAAGAAGCAGAAAGACTATTCCCCTCTCTTTCTAATCAAACAAAATCTTCATCTGAAAATAACGCCAAATTAGATAAAGCGAAATTTTTCGACTTGGCATGATCGATAATTCATTATTTTAGTTCAAAGAACTTTTTAAATCTTTAATCAACTTTTAGCTAACAATGTGGCATTATAAAGACCAAAAACGTTACGGAATTATAGCACACGCTCTTGCTTGCTCTCGCCCCTTTTCCTTAATAATAGGTATGGCAATTTTCGGTTTTTTATCTTACCCCAGACCAAAAACCAAAACTCCACCAAGCTATGTTACTAATCCCAAAACCGCTCAGGATTATGTCGATCGCGCTGCTAGTGTTATGGTTCAAAGAGATTTAACTTATGAAAAAGTCGAAAAAGCTTTAGCTGATTGCGAGCGGGCAGTTGACCTGCTTCCCAACAAAGCATGGACTCATCATTGTCGTGTCAATCCTCTAGCTTATTTGGGTCGAAAAGAAGAAGCAAGAAAAGAACTAGACAAGGTTTTGGCTATGTATCAACAGCAGGGGCCAAAAAGAGCAGCAGAAATATATGAAAGACGAGGTCATTCTGTAATCGATAGTATTAAACCTCTCTCTCCCCGAAGGAAAAGTTAGACGCTCATTGGACCCCTCTCCTCTCAGTACCACAACAAACAATTAGTTTAATGCGCGAGAAAGCAGGAAGCAAATTTTATCTCTGGCAAGAGCTTCGTGCTTTCTCTTACAACTCAAATTTTTTTACTACTTGAAAAAAGAAATGTTTGCACTCAGACCCTACCAACAAGAAGTGCTTAAAAGAGTCTATGCCAAAATCCGTTCGCAACATAAAAAAATTCTGCTGTTTGCGCCTACGGGAGCAGGAAAAACGATTATTGCTAGCAAAATAGTTTATGATGCCGTCAGTCGGGGAAAGAAATTGCTGTTTATCGTTCACAGAGAAATCCTGATCGGTCAAACTTATAGCAAATTTCAGAAATTCGGGCTTGACTGCGGTTTCATCAAAGCAGGCTATCAAGAAAACCGTAAAGCTCTCGTTCAAATTGCGAGCCTTCAAACTTTGCCCAAGCGCGACTGGTGGCGAGAGTACCAGGCAGATGTGGTGATATTAGACGAAGCTCACCTGACTGCTTTTGCTGCTGTTGTTGAAGAAATGATGAGTCGAGTTTGGAGGCAATCTATCTATATTGGGCTAACAGCTACACCCTGGAGGCTAGCCAAAAATGAAGGCATGGGAGATATATTTGATGATTTGGTATGCGCCCCGATGCCTCATGAATTGATTGAAGCTGGCTTTTTGGTTAAACCTAGTTATTATAGTCTTCGTACCGCCAATCTAGATAACGTCAAAACCAAAAATGGAGAATTCGAGCGCAAAGAATTAGCCATTGCTTGCGATCGCCCCGAACTGATCTCCGCTACAGTCAAAGATTGGATTAGATTAGCCTTCTTACGTCGTACCATTGCTTTTACTGTCAATGTCAAACACGCTCTTAATCTAGCTCAAGAATTTGAGAAACAAGGTATTCCTTCGGCTTACGTAGCGGGTTCGACCCCTATCAAGACAAGACAAAAAATTTATCAACAATTAGCTGATGGAGAAATTTTGGTTTTATCCTCCTGTGGTGCGTTATCTGAGGGGTTTGATGTCCCTGCGGTCAATGCTGTCATCTTGTGCCGTCCCACCAAATCCAAAGCTTTGTATTGTCAACAACTAGGAAGAGGATTACGCCTGTCTCCCGAAACCGACAAGCAAGACTGTATCGTGTTAGACCAAGCGGGAAATGTTATCAGACATGGATTTGTTGAAGACTTAAAAGAAGTTTCGTTGACTCCAGGCAAAGAGAAATCGGGAGAAGGCGAAGCGGGAATGAAAGTCTGCCCCCAAGAGTCGGAAGGTTGTGGGGCTATTCTTTATGCTTTTCAAATGACTTGCCCTCACTGTGGCTACCAATTTCAGCGCAAAATGCTTTCTGACTTTCTAAAACTGACAAGAGTGATGAATGACGAGGATTGGCAAAAATTGGAGATATATCGGAGTAAACTCAGAGAAGCCTATAAAAAGTCCTATGCTCCTGGTTGGGCAGCCAAAGTATTTCAAGAAACTTTTGGATTCTACCCTCCTCTGGACTGGATGAAAGGTGCGGTTTTCGGGGAAAACCCTACAGAAGATAATAAGAAAACCTACAGAAGTCATTTATTTTACATCGCATCTCGCAAAAGCAAAGATAAGGAGTGGAGCGAACGCTACTTTAATTTAGAATTCGAGCGTTGATGACTTCTTCGTTTATCTTCTAGAACTCCTTCTAAACCTTTTCGATCGTAAGCCCTAATCCATCGAGCGATAGTTGAATAATCTCTCCCTAGAAAAATTTCTAACTCTTGTATCTTTTGAACTCTACCCGTTTTTATGAGGATCAAAGCCTGAATTCTTTCGGTGAAACGAGAGGCTGTTTGTTTTTTTAAAAAAGTTTGTAACTCTTGTAAAGACTCAGTTATTTCTAAATTAGCTATTCGTGGCATAATTGATTCTATCTAATTTTTTACTTTTTAATTGGTTGAATGGCGAGTTAATCTTCTTTATCTAAAATAGTAGTAACAACAAATGTACCAAAGCTCATTATGTGAAGAGCGATTATATGATATGCGCTAAATCGATCTTGCAACCTGGCTACCAAATTGGGATCTCGAACATTAGATACCACTGAGTTGCTACAAGCAAGGACAAAAATAGTAAAAATAACCGAACAGAACAAAAAATTTCGTATTTGTAGCCGAAGCTCATTATGTAGCGAATTCTTATTTTTGTTTGCATTTGTCAAGAATTTCCGCTCTTGGAGCGAGGATAAATCATTATTTGTTTTTTTTATTAAATTGTTCATAATAATACTTAAAGCCAATTAAAAAATGAAAATTTTTCTTCGGTTTCTTCTGCTACTGGATATCTAGCTCCAAATCCACGCTCGATTACCCAACGCTGTCCTTTTGGGGATATTAAAAGCCGAACAAAAGCTTTAACTGCTTTTTGCTTGGGGGAAAGACGAGCTTCGGGAGTTGCAAAAACTGCATGAGCGACAACTATTTGTAAGTTTCTAACCAAGGGATACTCGCCACGAGCGAGAGCTTCTAAATTAGTTTTATTTTTGCCCAAAACGGGCGAAATGACAGCACCGTCGTATTTTTGAATCTCAATTACATTAAACTTATTTAGTTCTCGTGCAGCTAGAGTTGCCGAAGTGTAGAATATTGCCCCTTTGGTTCTCGCTGTAATTCTTTTGCCTTCTTCGGGAGAATCAACCTTCAATACATTAGAACCCAAACCGCGAGAAAACCTCAATCCATTTGGATTTCTCCATTCTCCCTCCAAAGCGATCGCTATAATTTCTCGGTCTTCTCCATCTAAATCTTTCCAGTTGGTGATTTTTCCCGCATAAATATCTTCAAGCTCATCGACCGTGAGCGGTCTAGATTGAGTGTCTTTATTAGTTACAAAAGCGATCAGATCGTCGGCATAGTCAATTACAGCTAACTCTTTGCCTATTTCTAATGCTTCTTTGTAGTGTTTTGGTAAAGTTTGTTCGGTAAAGGCGATATCTATACCCCCATTGATGACTTCCCAAACCTGATCTCGATTTCGATCGTTATCGCGATAGACGAATTTTATACCTTTATTCAGCTTTTCTATTTCTTTAGCAGCTTGTTTTTGGACGAACCCCTGGGCGCAAGGCTCTCCACCAAACAAGATATCGAGCTTTTTTGTTCTTTTTAAAACAAATTCTGGGTTATTAGCATTAACTTGTTCGATGTGATAGACAAATGCTCCTCCTGTTAGTAAGATTATTCCGCCTACTGCTCCTAAAATATAACGTTTTTTATGATTTTTATTCTTGCCCTTACCTTGATTCGATTTGCTAATAACCTTAAGATTCTGCTTGATTAAAGTAGGATTTAAAGGTTTATGGCAGTTTTCACAAACCGTAGAACCAGGCTCGTTCATCTCGAATCCGCATAAAGGATTAGGGCAGACTCGATAATCGGTTTTTTTTAAGTTTAATTTCTTTTGATCCACGTCGATCGACCTCAAGTTTCAAATTCTTGATTCAACTTACGGTGCATATTCCAACATAGTTCCCTCGCAATAGGTTCGACTTCTTTTAACAAAGCCGACTCTACCATTTGCTCGGTAATGCCTCCATACCTACCCCAATTTAATAAGCTATGCCCTAAGGAAAATTCTACTTTTTTCTTAACTTTTTCTAAATCTAAATAATGCTCGATTTTATCCATTAATAAGGGCAGTAAAATCTCAGTTTTTTCTTTAGTACCTCCTTTAATTACTAAACCTGCCTTTACTCTTTCTAAGAAGTTTGCGCTTTGATCCAGTCCCTCTATATAGCGTTGGATATTTAACTCCATATCTTTCCAAGTTCTAGCGATCGACCAATTAGCCTCCGAGTCTATCTTTAATTTATATATATTTAAAAGAGCCGATTTCGCTATGGCTAAACTTTCCTCTAATTTTTCTCGGTCTGCTTCTTCTGGGCTTTTAAGTACGCTCGAACATCTCTGATAGGTTCGCGCCATAGCTGCTTCTTTTGCCGAAAATTTCTTCGCTAACTCCTTATATTCTGCCTCAAAAAGCCGAAAAACTTTCTCTAATTCTAAAATAAATTCCTTGGCTGGATAAATAGAAGCTCGCTCTAACAGTAAAACCGAATTTTCAAATTGTTGCTCTAGTTTGAGCCTCAAACTTTTCCAGTTTCTTTTTAAGGCTACAGAACAAGAAATAAACCTCGCTTTATGGCTATCGGCAGTAAAATACCACCGCTCCATATAATCTTCGACGAATTCTAAGAAATCAACTCTCGACTTCCAATCTTCAATCTCAAGGGGATGACTTCTGTATAAATTTGACAATCTTATGGTTAATTCGTTTGACAAGCCTCCTAATTTAGGATCGTTTGTTTTTTTCAAGTAGCTTACTAGATCTAATGTTTCTTCTACCCCATCTCTAAAATTACGATTTTTTATGCTTGTCAGACGCATCATAGCTTCAGAGATAGAAATTGGATATTTTTGATGATTCAACCAATAAGACACTATTTCTACTGCTAGGGCGCAGCTAGTGACATAAGTAATCTTATTTTCTTCTGTTTGGGGTTTGAGTTCGACTACTTTGCTGTTAGTCTCCTCCTTGTTTTTAGGTATAAAATTAAACTTGCTACCATCTATTGGTTCGGGAATGCCCATAATTCAAGCTCATATTAAATTAAATAGTTGTTAAATCTCTGCGGTAATCCGAGCGTTTTTCTTTAAAAATACGGCGTTGGTAAGTCAAGGTATGATTTTTAAAAATGTAGGATATTAATCGAATTTTTAAAAGCTGATAGCTGATAGCTGATAGCTGATAGCTACGAACCGAAACACTTTGTACGTCATACATCAAATTACCAACGCCAAAAATACTTATGGTTTAATCGGTTAAAGCCATCATAAACTATTTAGCCAAAAAAATAAATATCTCTAGGCGAATATTCGCTCGACTTTTCCCTTTTCGCGCCAAATAGTTAAAATTTCTTGACATTTATTTAAATCGGGTTCGGCTATCCAAAAGTAACATTGGAATTTTTCAACCAATTCTAGTAGCTCGGCATAATATATATAGTTAAAAAGTACCATTTCCTTGGGCTTGGTTGAAGTTTTGATAGCTTCTGCGATCAGAGAATCTATATCGAGATCGCTATACTCTGAGTGTAAAGTGAAAGAAAAAATCGAGCTAACCGAAGGAATTAAAGAAAAGTTGCGTTTCGGTAAGAAATTTATAATTAGAGCGATATCTTTAGGAAGACTTTTAATAAAATCTTTATTTTTGGGTTCTCCACAAAAAAGCCTGTGATTTTCTCCTAACTGCCACCAACTATTTTTAACTGCATTTTGAGAGGGAACAACCGATAGAATTTTTTGCTTGGGTCTGGCTATTTGTTCAAATTTAGTTGAAATTTTCTCAGCTTGTTCGGGATTTGAAGAGGTAATTATTGACTCTGTTTCTTTTTCCTTTGCCTTAGCTTTGTATTTAGATTTAATAGCTTGGGCGGTTTTTGGATCAATGGTTTCACCAACTTTGGCTCTTTCTAAAGCTTCAGTTACGGCTTCGTCAGGAGTAGAAGGGGCTGCTAGTTGATATAAAGCACTAGGTAAAATATTATTCAAATCCGACACGTTGTCAGAATTAAATCTTTGAGCAACACTCATAAACCTAACTGCTGTACGACTAGTCCAGTTAAATTCTACTTCAAGCCAATCATAGAAATTCCCAAATCCCAGTCTTTCTTTTACTTCAATCAGATTATTACCAATATTAATAATATCTTCTACCGATCTTTTAATTAACTTTTTAATTTCAAATGTTCTCGATTGAATAAAAGACGATGTTTCCTTGTCAAGGGAAGAATAATCAAAAGATTTTGACAAAGAAGAAATATTATTTTTATTACTGACAAATTTTTGAGCATAGTAACCAATTTTCGCTTTAATCTCTTCGGCATTATACGGTTTTTCAAAATAACCTTTAACAATTTTATTTAAAGAAGCTATTTGCTCTAAAAGCTCTTCTTCCGCATAAGCTGAAAAAATATAAGTATCAACTTTGATTTCTTGAATTAGCTTGATTCCATTTTCATTTTTTAGCTCTAATTCTTCTTTCGCTAATTCTATCCATTTTTTAATTTGACCATCTTCTTCTTTTTTATATTTATCCTGTTTATTTAAAGGGATTCTTAGATCGACAAGACACAAAATAATATTTGAGTTGGATTTAAGTATTTCTAAAGCTTCTTCATAAGTTTCGGCAAATATGGCAGCTTCAAAAGGAAGAGACATCGGCTTGACAAATGCTTCTTTTTGCTTTTGTTTAACAATTTCATCGTCAACTACCAAATATTTGGGATTTGAAACTGTCATATTTCATTCAAAGGAGATTATAGTAAATGAATTTATAATTCTAACAGATTAGAATACTTTTTTAGCCAGAAGAGTCTTTAAATTTCTTCTTCTAAAAAAGGTTTAAATGTTCATCTTATCTATTTTTTGTAAAAAAGTCAAGGTATTAAAGTTAATAATTATCAATTCAATTGGGATAATTATTACAGCAGGAACGATAACGCAGAAAGCATTAACTCAAGAGATAATTCAAGAAAGAAAAATATTTGTAAATATACAAGAAATAGAAATATTAGGGAACACTATTTTTACTGATTCCGAATTAGAATACATACTCTCCCCTCTCAAAGGACAAAAAGTTTCACAAGAAGAACTCTTAAAAATTCTAGAAGAGCTTAATAATTATTATATTCAACGAGGATATATCAGTAGTGGAAGTTTTTTGCCGTCACAAGAACTTGATGGCAAAATTCGTATTCAAATAGTTGAAGGAATCCTCGATGCTATTCAAATTAAAGGATTATCGAGTCTAAAGGAAAATTATCTAAAATCTCGTCTTCCCCAACTAGGAAAGCCTTTAAATGTCAATCATCTTATTCGCTCTTTACAAAAATTACAAAGAGATCCCCTAATTAAGAAAGTAGAAGCTGAAATAATTCAGCAAAATACAGATAAAAATGTTTTATTGCTAGAAATAAAGGAAAATTCTCCTCTAAAGTCCCAATTAAGCCTTACCAATGGCTATTCTCCTAGTATCGGCAGTTTGGGCGGTAATGCTAGTATTACCCATCAAAATCTCTTGGGATTTGGCGATCGCTTCAATCTTAATACCTCTCAAACCGAAGGTCTGTCTCGTATTGGTGGCTCGTATTCTCTTCCCTTTAATCGACTCGATGGTAGGATTACTTTTTCTTACAATAATGCCGACAGTGAATTGGTAGAAAAAGAGGTCGAAGATTTTGAGATTCAAGCAGATTTTGAGTCCTTTAAACTAGATTTAAGTCAGCGGGTTATCTCAACTAGTACAGAATCTTTACTCTTAGGCATTGCCCTAGAACTTATCGATAGCGAAACCTTTGTTTTAGAAGATTTCTCTTTTTCTTTTACCGAAGGGCTACCCGATGGCAGAAGTAAAATTACCGTACTTAGATTTTCTCAAGAATACCTTAAAAATGGAGATAGTACTTTATTTGCTGTTAATTCTCAATTTAATGTGGGTTTAGACGCTTTTGATGCTACAACAACGGAAGTAGGTATTGATGGTCTGTTTTGGAGTTGCCAGGGGGATATCCAATGGCTTAAAACTTTTACTAAAGAAAAAAATATAGTCCTGGCAACCCGTTTAAATTTCCAATTGACTCCCGATCGACTACTGCCCATAGAACAATATACTCTCGGTGGATTGGGTAGTGTCAGGGGTTATCGTCCCAATCTTGGAGTTGCTGATAATGGTATCTTAGGGACGATCGAGCTTCAACTTCCTCTAATTAAAGAAGGTAAATTAGGCAATGTTACCATCATTCCTTTTTTTGATTTCGGTACTATTTGGAATAACGAGCGGGAAACTCCTGGTGATGAAACTTTTGCTTCTTCTGGATTGGCTTTACGCTATCGATACAAAGAAGCCTTTGAAGCCAGGATCGATTATGGTATTCCCTTAATCGACTTAGACGGTTTTGGAGCTACCGATACCGAAGATAATTTTATTTTCTCGATTTTTTTAAGACCGATAAATTTTTGATTTTTTGCCACATTTATGCTAGTTTAACTAGCTAAAGAGATACTGCAAATTTTTGGACAAAAATCTCTTTTTAGTCAAAATTTATTACAGTTTAAAATAATGAACGCCACATCAAAAGATAGCGTCCGTAACTATCTTGCGGAAATAGGTCGTATTCCTTTGCTTACGCTGGAACAAGAAATAATTCTAGGTAAACAAGTCCAAAAGTTAAGTTTTTTATACTCGATTAAAGAAAAGTTAAAAGTCGCTCTCGATCGAGAACCGACTAGAAAGGAATGGGCTGAAAAAGCAAATTGTTCCATGTTTACCTTAGAAAGAGATTTAGATCGAGGTAAAAAGGCTAAAGATAGACTTGTTGCTTCCAATTTTCGTTTGGTGGTAGCGATTGCTAAGTTGCAGCAGGCTTATCCAGATAAGAACGCCATTAGTTTTCAGTTTTTCTCATAGTTTTATTATTTCGGTTTATCGATCATGAACTGAAGGTGTATCATAAGACGGAAGGGATAGATTCAAGAATCTATCCCCAAAAACCAAAAGAACGTCACTTAAACCAGCCTAAAAGTTTATGACGTTCTCCGTGAAGTCCCCTTAGTAAAGGAGCTAAACAATATGAAATTATAGTTTTGGGTCATAACTAGCTAAATAAAAACGCTAGCTAGAAAATCTTTGATAGGTTAATCCTATCACAAGACGATGCTATTTCACCAGTAAATTGCGGAACATTTTCTGCTGCCAATTTTTACTGAGCTCAAACAGTGAAGTCAGCACAAAATTAGCTAGCTCATATGAGTAGCCCGAAATAATTATTCTAGTCCAGGGGATTAGGAAAGCTGCTTAATCTCTCGAAAGGCTAGTACTCAGAACCAGATCTAAAAATCTGGCGATTAGGGAAAATAAGATCCTACCTAAACTGAGCGATAGACGATTTTGGTAGCAGCCAAAATCTAACCTTCAAGAGCTGTAGCAAGCTCAACATAAAAAACAATTCTATTCTATCGTTTTGTTTACCTGAGTTAATAAAAACTCAAAAATATAAGTCTTATTTTTCTTCTCGCCAGAAGTAATAAAAATTTACTTTTTGGAGAAAGAAAATGAATGAATTGCAATTCCCTCAAATTGACCGTGATTCTGCTAACCGTCAACTAAGACTCCTGGGTTATCAAGAACCAGAACAGAAAAAAGGATTTAGTATTTCCCCTCAAAAAAACGATCGAGTTTATTTAAGATTCTTTTACCCGAGTGACGATCCCCGTAAAGAAAATGATAAGGGGAGAAAATCTAACTCCCTCAACTGGCGAGAAATCGAGAAATATCAACGCGAGGGAAGGGGCGTGTATTTTGTAGTTAATGGTAATGGTCACAAAAACGAGGATGTTGTAAGTGGCAGGGCAATATTTATCGAACATGACGATTTACCCAAAGACTTCCAACTCAATCTCTGGCAAACACTCAATCTTCCAGAACCTACTTTTCAAGTAGACACGGGAGGTAAATCAATTCATTCCTACTGGGTTTTCGAGCAGCCTATTCCTGTAGAACAATGGTGTTCTCTCCAAAAAGATTTATTAGAATTTGCGGATGCAGACCGCTCGATTAAAAATCCTGCTAGAGTAATGCGTTTGGCTGGTGCATGGCACATCAGTATTAATGAGTCGGGACAACCTATTTACAATCAATCTCGACTTGTTTCTGCTTCGGGGCATAAGTATGGTTATGAACAATTAAGAGCAATAATTCCTTCTTCTGAACAGGGGCGCGAAGGGGGCGCGGAATGCGCTCGGCTTGCGACCTCGAATGCATTCGAGGTCGTTCCGAGCTTATATCAACAGGATTTAACGGAACAGACCAATAACTTAACTATCCAAGCCCCCTTGCGAGGGTGTCGGGTGTCGAGTATCGGGAAAAATCAATCCCTACAACCTACACCCTTTTACCTAACCCCTGAGCGAAGCTTACCCAAACATCCCGACCAAATTCAAATACCCGTATCTGCTTCCGTACCTTTAGAGCAATGCTTGGCTAAAGAATCGCGCTACTTATTGGAACATGGAGTAGCTCAAGGTGGAAGAAATAGTAATGGGGCTAAACTCGCCCTAGATTTAATCGGTACGGAGCGATATTTACAAACTATCGGGCAAGCAGTAGAAGGAGATCCCCGTCAACTACTCGAAGATTATTCAGCTCGTTGTACTCCTCCTTTACCAGCAGTAGAGGTAGAGTCTATCTGGAAATCTGCAAGCCGTTCTAATCCGAATCCCAGTTGTACCCCTTCAGGAGTAGAAGCCTGTATCAAAGGTTGGTACTGGCGCGAAGTAATTAAGCCCTCTCAGGCAAGAAGAAATAATGGCGGTCGCCCAAAAAATAATTACGACAACAATAATGAATACCATTCTAATACCAATTCTCAACCTACTTTAAATCTAAGCGACCGTCTGAGACAAATAGTCACCTCCGAAGCTACCGAATCAGAACAACACATGGCTTTGATGGATTTAGCCGAAGCTATGGGTCGTCCCTACCGAGACATCGAAAAATTAGCAGGTATTATTCGCTCTGAGAGGGATTTAGATGACGAAGTAGTCGAAGCTCTCGCCCCCTTAAAACAAAATCTCACCAATTACCGCCAACGCCTAGATTTAAACCGTTATCTCCATCCCACTCTAGCTAAATCCTTAATAGCTACAGCCGAAGCTATGCCTACTGCTCCAGAATACTTATTTACTACTCTTTTAAGTGCCTCGGCATCGGTTATCGGTACGGCATCCAAAGTAATTGTCAATGCGGAAGGGGGCTATACACAACCCTGTATCTTTTGGACTGGTAATGTCTCTCATTCGGGACAGATGAAAACTCCCGTCCAAAAGGTAATTATAGATCCTTTAATTAAAGCAGAAGCAGAAGCCTATGAGACTTATCAAGAGGAAAAAGCTGACTATGAACGAGAAAAAAATAGCGAATCCGCTCCTCCTACTCGCAAACGCCATTTAGTTAATAATCTAACTATTCCCGTTAAAATTCGCCTCCACGCAGAAAATAAACGGGGATTGCTCGAATATATCGATGAATTAGTTTCTGATTTTAACAGGTTAAATCAGTATACACGAGGTAAGGGGGATGACTTACAAACCGAATTGGGGCTATTTAATGGTTCTTCTGTTAACTACGATCGCTCTGATGCTAAGTTATTTTTACCTCGGACTGGTATCTCCAAAACTGGGACTTATCAGTGGGATACTTTAGCCCGTTTAATGGCCGATGAGGTTAATTTTACCTCCTCTGGTTATGCCAGTCGATTTTTACTCTGTTCGATTCCCGATGCTCCACCCCGCTTCTTAAATTTATTTAATTCTTATGCTGCGGTGGAAAATCTTCAAAAATTGTTAACCAAATTATATGGAGAACTAGAGCAGTTGCCAGAACGAGATTATGCTCTTTCTCGTTCCGCTAAAACATTGTTTCAGGCTTGGAATCATAATTTAGTTACTGCTGAAATGGATGAGGCTCATTTTGGCATGAGTTTAGTTTATGCCAAAATCGAATCGTATACTGCTCGTATTGCTCTCTGGTTACATATTATTAATAACCTTCTCTCTGGACAATCTCCTCCACCTACAATCGATGGAAAAACCATGCAAGCTGCTATTGAAATTGCTAGCTTCTACCTCTGGCAGCACAGATTTATCCAGGCTCATAATTCTCCAAGTCGTAAATTAGAAGGGATTTTTCTCAAAGCTCAACTCCAGGCTGAAAAACTTTATGCTCGCCTTCAAAAAGGTATGAGTGCTTCTTATTTAAAAACCAGGCTCAATGCTGCCAAAAAATGGTCGGTCGAAAAAATTCGTAACAATATTTTTAGAGAATTAGCAGCCAATGGATTAGGACGTATTGAAGGGGAAGGCTCTAACATGGTTTATATTCCTTTTGGGGAAGAAGGAGAGACGAGGAGACGAGGAGACGGGGAGACAAGGAGAGAGTTTGAATCTATTTATCCCCAAGTCCTGTTGCCCCAAAGTCCCGAATCAGTTGGTGGTGTTGGTGCTGAATTGGTGAACCCACCAACTCCCCAAAGCTTTAATTATCGAGCAGTTCAGACAGAAGTTGGTGAAATTGATGGTGAGGGGCGGTCGGGTTTCGAGGGCCAGCCCAATCACCATGTTGGTGGTAATAAAAACGAGATAATTAATTTTTCTAGTTCAGATGAAACACAAAATATTACCAATTCGACTTCTCTTACTGCTCCTGCGGGAGTAGAGGTGGTAAATGAGCAAGATTCGTCAAACCAACCTCCCGTTACCACCAATAACACCAATTCAGTAGCTCAACCAGTAGTTAAATCAGAGAATACAGCTATTGGTGCTACCCACCAACTCGACCACCAACCACCAATCAATCAACATCAGATTGATGACCTGGAATTTGAAATAATCGAATTTGATTTCCAAGCTGTCTTATCCGAGATCGATCGACATATTGAAAGGTTGGGAGGAACGCTAGAATACTGGAAAAATTATTTACTAGATAAATATAATGTTGCTTCTCGCTTATTTCTTTCTGACGAGCAAATAATCGAATTTCGGAATTATTTGCAAGAACTATCTTAAATGCAAAAATTCATCTCCCGCTAACCCTTTGGGTTTAACGGGAGATGAATTTTTGCCAACATTATAAACATTTTAGCCTAGTTTACATTCTCTACACACAGTTTTTACCTGTGTAGGCTAAAATATCAATATGCTTACACTCACTTACGAATTTAAACTAGAGCCAACTGGCGAACAGGTTGAGTACATTGAGAATACTCTTAATGTGTGTCGATCTGTTTGGAACTTTGCGCTTGGATTACGCAAAGACTGGTGTAAGTCTCGTAAGTCACCTGTTAATGCTTGTTCGATTGAACGTGAATACATCATGTCAGTTGACGAACCATTCCCTAACTACCATCGACAGGCGAAGTTATTGACCGAGGCAAAAAAAGACAATGACTTTCTCAAGTCTGCTAATGCTCAAGTTTTACAGCAAACATTGAGAACATTAGATAGAGCTTGGGATGATATGCAAAAACGAGGGTTTGGGTTTCCTCGCTTTAAAAATAAGTACCGAATGAAGTCATTTGTTTTTCCTCAGTTAAATAAAAATCCCATATCTGTTAACTCGATTAAGCTGCCTGGGTTGAAAGAAGTTAAATGGAGAATGTCTCGTCCGATTCTAAGTGGTTTCGTTCCCAAGCAAGCAAGAATAGTAAGAAAAGCATCTGGTTATTTTGTGATGCTGTCACTACAGTTAGATGTTAATGTTCCTTCTCCTTTACCTCATGGACATCCTAAAGGTTTGGATTTGGGTTTTGACAAATTCGTAGCAACCAGTGACGGAGAAGAGATTAAAAGACCTCGATTTCTTAAGACTCTACAATACAAGCTGAAATTGCTGTCCCGTAGGTTAAGAAACAAGGCATATGGTTCTAAAAATCGACACAAGTTAAACCGAAAAATAGCTAGGTTACATCAGCGTATTTCTGACACTAGAAAAGACTGGCACTTTAAGTTAAGCAATCATTTGATTAAAGGTACGGGCATGATATTTGTTGAAGATATAAACTTTGTATCTTGGCAAAGAGGAATGCTTTCGTCTTCATCAGCCGATGCTGGTTTTGGTCAGTTTGTTAATATCTTGGAATGGGTTTGTTTTCGGAATGATGTCTATTTTGCCAAGGTCAATAAAGATGGTACTAGTCAGACTTGTCCTAACTGTGGCGCACACACAGGAAAGAAAACTTTAGATATTCGTTTTCATCACTGTGATGATTGCGGATACCAAACTACACGCGATGTAGCAGCTAGTCAAGAAATTAGAAATCGTGGGCTAAATGCGCTAGGGCATAGCGTATTAGAAAATGTCTGTGGACTCAGAGCGACGGTGCGATTCGTTCCCTCGAAACCTAAGTAATTAGGGGGAAGAGGGGCATTTATAGAGTAACCCACAATGGGTCGAGTTCGCACTTTAATCCTCTATAAATGACAACTTCATAATCATATAGGTGATGAACGTATAGGATGGGTTACATCCGAATTAACGCTTGTGGACATGAACTCGATATCGAGGTTGGATGAAGCAAGAAGTGACTTGTCACATAACAATATAAACATATAACGTTCTAAGCCCTATCCTTCGGGTGCTGAAGTGAAAACATATTCCCCAGGTTCGCGACTAGCCATCAAATCCTGAAGCGGGAATAAAAGCGGGAAAAGGCTGGTAGCCTAATCTGGTCAACCCGTAAGTAAGTTTCTATGAGTAACAAAGTAAAAGAGCGATTACATTACCGTTATTGAGAACCAGTGAAATAGGGCTGACACACTGGGAGTACCAAAAGGTCACAAGGTTTGGTATATCCAAACATAAGGGAGATAGAAACGTCGTCGGTTATCTATCAGCACATCCTTAAAACTCGGTAAGCAGTTCTGCTCTAAGGAGACAAAACAATGATTATGAGGAACGAAATAACCTACCCGATTGCTCTCATTGAAATGGTCGATTTCAAGAGTAGTCAGCTAAGACGCAATTTCTATCTCAAAACGATAGGCAACGGGAAGGCAAGATTGAGTCAGAAGCTTAACGCTTTACTGTAATGGTAAAAGATATGCTGACGGACTCACGATAATACGGAATGTAAAGCTACAAGTAGCAATATATATGTTATGAACACGGTAAAACCGATGTATAAATGGGATGAAATCCCCTGGCGTAAGTTAGAAAGGAACATCTACAAGTTGCAAAAGCGGATTTACAAAGCGTCGCGTCGTGGTGATGTCAAATTAGTTCAACGACTCCAAAAACTCCTAATTAAGTCTTGGGGTGCAAAATGTCTTGCGGTTCGTCGCGTTACTCAGGAAAATCAAGGTCGTAAGACGGCTGGTGTGGATGGGATTAAAAGCCTGACCCCAAAGCAACGTCTAACCTTGGTAAATAAATTAACACTGGGGTCAAAAGTCGCTCCCACTAGGAGGGTATGGATTCCTAAACCTGGGAAAGAAGAAAAGCGACCATTAGGAATACCGACTATCAAAGACCGAGCATTGCAAGGACTAGTTAAACTGGTTCTCGAACCAGAATGGGAAGCTAGATTTGAACCAAATTCTTACGGTTTTAGACCAGGACGCTCATGTCACGATGCAATTGAAGCAATTTTTAACTCAATCAGAATCCAACCGAAATATGTGCTGGATGCCGATATAAGTAAATGTTTCGACCGCATCAACCATAAACAACTCTTAAGAAAATTGAATACATTCCCTACCCTACGGAGACAAATTCGAGCATGGTTAAATGCTGGTGTAGTGGATAATAACAAGTTGTTTCCGACATCTGAGGGTACGCCACAGGGCGGGACATTAAGCCCACTTTTAGCGAACATTGCCCTTCACGGAATGGAAACCTACATAAAAGAGCAGGTAGGAAAAATGGTTATTAAAGACAATAATGATGTAAAAATCAGTCTTACCAAAAGAAAACAATCTGTCTCATTAATAAGGTACGCCGATGACTTTGTAATTCTTCACAAAGACATAACCGTTGTCCAAAGATGCTCAGAACTTATTTCTGAATGGTTAAACGACATGGGATTAGAATTAAAACCTAGCAAAACAAGGTTAACCCATACCTTGAATAGACATGAAAAAGAAAAACCAGGATTTGATTTCTTGGGTTTTCATGTCCAACAGTTCCCAGTTGGTAAATACAATTCTGGAACAAATAAAGGTAAAAAGCTGGGTTTTAAAACAATTATAACTCCATCCAAAGAAAGCCAGAAACGGCACTATACCAAATTGGCAGAAATAATTGATAACCATAAAAGTGCAACGCAAGTAGCATTAATCTCCCACCTCAATCCAATCATTAGAGGATGGTGCAATTATTTCTCCAACGTAGTAAACAGCGCAGTGTTTAGCCGTATGACGTACCTGTTATTCTGGAAATTATACAGATGGGGTTTACATCGTCATCAAAGAAAAGGGAAAAAATGGGTAAAATCCAAATACTTTCACAGAATTGGTGACAACAATTGGGTCTTTTCATCTAGACAATACGACAATCCTTTCATTTTAGTGTCTCATAGAGACTTTACATCTGAAAGTAAAACCAAAAAGGATAAAACCTCTCGTAGATTTGTCAAAGTCAAAGGTGATGCCAGTCCATACAACGGCGACTTAATTTATTGGAGTTCCCGTATGGGCAGACACCCAGAGATGCCTACGCGAACAGCATCTTTGCTCAAGAAGCAAAAGGGCAAATGCAAATGGTGTGAACTAATTTTTCGAGAAGAGGATGCAATAGAAATCGACCACATCATCCCTACCGCAGCAGGTGGTAAGGATGAATACAAAAATCTACAACTATTACATGGACACTGCCATGACGAAAAGTCAAAATCTGACTTAGATATCATTAATGATTATCAAAAGCAGAAGAGGATAATAGAACTCTATAGATGGTTCAACAAATTGGACTGGATATGGAAAGAAGATATCCCAACAATGGTTTAAAGGCGTACTAATGACAATAGCCGTTTTATTGAGGAGCGTAGTGATGGGAAACTATCACGCTACGTTCTGGAGAGCAGTGGAGGGGGCAACCCTTTCACTGACTTTAATGGGAGTATTGGTAACGATGCTCTAGTTGGTGGGGAACGAAGCAGAAAACTGGCATCGTGAGGTGTTAGAATCTCCCGTTAAAAATCTTTGATTTTAACGGCGAGAGTATGTCAACAACTTTGTGATTTTCTGGGGAAAAAGACGAGAAATTTACTCCCTTTTCCTAGTTGACTTTCTACTTTTATAGTTCCTCGTTCTAATTTCACAAATTCTTTAACTAAGTACAATCCTATTCCTTGCCCTTTATTAATTTTAAAAGTAATAAAAAGGTCAAAAATTGCTTGCTGGCGGTTTTTAGTAATTCCAATTCCATTGTCTTCTACACTAATTTCGATTCCGCGCTTTTTTTGACTTGTTTCGATTTTTACAGTAGGATGATAGTTTTGATTTTGATTTAACTGTGGATCTACTGCTTCAAAAGCATTATCAATTAAATTATCTAAAATGATTTCTAGACTTAATCGTTCTAGCGGTACTGATTTAACATTAGGAGCGTAGATTTCTTCAATCCAAACCTTATAACGAAATTTTCTCTGTTTTTCTTTGATGACTTGCTTGACTATTTCTTTGACAAGTTCATTAATATTACTTTTTCTCCTCTTATTTCTTTTGGGGGAAGAAGAAATAGTTTTGATTAATTGTGTCGTTCTTTGTTTATATTTTTTGATTATTTCCAATTCCGCAACAATTTCATCAACTTCTAGATCGATTTTACTTAAAGCATCTCCTTTTTGTGTTTGCTCAAAACTTGTATTTGTTTCGGCTGCTCCTATATCTTGTTCTTCTTTATATTCTCCTTGAAGGATTTGATAAATATCTTGAAATAAGTCTTGGTAATTACTTAGATTTAGTTTAATTAAATTTAACGAATTACCTAATTGATGGTTAAGATCTTTAGAAATTAACTCTAGTTTTAAAACATTTTCTTTTTCTTTAATGATTTGGACTTGATTATTGATAGTAATAAAAGTCAACCAAATTCCTAAAATTGCAGGAATAATAGGAAGCCACCAGCCAAACTGAAAAACTAGTAAGCTGCTAAGACTTAAAAGAATTGTCAATACTAAGCTAAATAAAGAACTAACCAAATATAATTTCCGAGTCTGAAACTCTTTAGAGTATGTGTATATTACATAGGCAACTGAAGCTACCGAAAGTATTAAAAGAATGTATCCACTTCCCCAAGGGACTATTTTAATTAGGGGTCGTTCATCTTGTGCTGCGCTAACGATCGAACTAGTTACCTGTGCTAGTATAAAGAGTCCGTGAGTCCAACGGCTTTTATTCCATCTTGTCAGTGTTGTATTGTGACGATCTGAAGTAGAAGCAGCAACATTGCCGATCAGGACAATTTTATCTTTTAAAAAATCTGGAGGAATTTTTCCATCAAGCAAATCGGTTATCGAAATTGTTCTAAATAAGTCATTTCCTCTTCGCCAGTTGATTAGAAAATCTAGATGATAATCGTTATTAATATAGCCACCATCAAAAGTTTTTAAATTATTGACAACAATTTTCTGGTGATTTTTAGAAAAGATTAGTGAACCATCATTAGCACTCCGATAAGAAAATTCTTCTTTTTCTAAATATTCCATTGCTAATTTTGTGCCTAAGTATTCAATAGTTTTAAGCGAGTTGGGAGCGTCCTTTTTTTCTCTTCGTTGTTTAGCGATGAAGGCACGACGGATAATATTATCGGCATCTATAATGATATCTGAAGCAAATACTTGTCCTTGTTCTTTGAGAACAATGGGTGGATTAATGGTAGGCTTTCCAACTTTTTCAATGCCGATTAAATTGGGGGTAGAGCGAAAAATTTCTTGAAGCTCATCATAGGCTTGTTCGTTTTGCTGTTTCTCCAGATTGTTAGAAAAATAGGGAATGTCCCTATAAAGGTCTAAGCCGATAACACGCGGTTTTTGTGCTTTAATTGTCTTTAAGAGCGATACTAAAGTTCGGTCGGATAGGTTCATATCTAAACTTTTTTGAATGTCTCGCTCTTCCCAGGTAACTAATACTATCCTTTCTTCTTTTGGCTCAGTCGGGCTAAAGTAAAATAGTAAATCGTATGCCGTCCATTCTAACGGTTCTAATAATCCCAAAAGACGTAGTGCAATTATTGGCACAAGGAGCGTGAACAAAATAGCTTTAATTGCTCTTTTGTTGAGATATGAATACCCTAATTTAAGCTTACTTATCACGATAACCTCGCGGGAGAATGGAAGCCCCTATCATTTATGTAGGGGAGAAAATTCGACTAGTAAAAATGTATATGTTTTGTAAATAAGATTAAGATAAAAAATAGTTGGCATTTTGGCAAACTAGATCTAAAAGAAAAGATGTCAGAAACCTCGATGATCTACCCAAAAGCTGATTAAAGTTTGGAACTTAACAAATAACTGTTTTGTAAATCAACTCCAATTTCTCTAACTAACTCCTGAAGATAATTAGTCCCTTTTGAAGAAAAAGCTTCCGTGACTGCTAAATTTAAAGCGTCATACCATATTCCTAACGCTGCTAACTGTTGTGCTTTTTTTTCAGATAGATTCGGATCTTCTATTTGATTGGCTAATTCGGCAGAAACAGGAACTTTTTGAACGGCAGCCTTGAGAACTTGATCTATCTGTTCTAAATTGTCTTTACAAGGAATACCTATTTGCCAGAAATAAATTTGCTCGGTTTCTAATTCTATACCTGTTGGTAATTCTATTTTATATATACCTGGTTGTGAGATAGTTACAGTCTTTTCTGTTATGGGATTGTCTACAGTAGGAGCGTTGGGAATTATTATATTGAATATAAGCGGAACTTCTGATGTTGCATTAGCGTACAGATAGAAAGAGGGTCTGCTCAGAGTTGTATAATGGACTACTTTTGATTCGGGAACTAGCAATGTTAAAGCACCTTTGGGAAAAGGACTTTTGCATAATCCACGAGAACCACTTCCAACAGTTCTCTTTTGCTTTATTCTTTTAGCAGCAGGAGGATTATAGCTATTTTCGCTTGAATTATTATCATTTGCTGAAGTAGCAATCTGAATTAGCAAGAAACTGGCTACGAGTAAAAAATTGATTAAACCTTTTTGAAAAAGAAGCATAATATATTTGCAATTAATCCTGTTCGGAAAATCCTTGACTGACAAAATATGGTTTCAGAGTTTATACTCTTTCACTTAGACTTTCAGTAAGTGAAATTACTTATTTGTTACTTTTAGTCAATTTTCTTTTATTTTTTTAAAAAAGTGCTAATTTTACAAGATTTCTTCACGAAAAAACTGCGTATTTTCTCGCTCTTATTGCTCCTGATGGTAATGAGGATAGAATCAGGGACAGCTTCTACAGTCAACACAGGAGATAATTATTGGCAAAAAGGTGAAGTACATCGAGCTATTAATGCTTGGGCTAAAGAAGCAAGAAAGTACGGATTGCAAAAGCAATACGAGAAAGAAGCCGAGATAATTTTGAAAATTTCTCAAGGATATATCAACTTAAGCCAGTTCGATCTAGCTATCTTCCAACTTGAAAAATTACTTGAATCTTTCAGAGAGAAAGAAAATCTAGTCGAGCGGTCAAAACTTATTGCTCTAACTTGGGAAAAGCTAGGAAATGCTTATTCAAGAAGTGGTGATTTTTCCCAATCAATTTTAGCCTATCAAAAAAGTCTCGATCTAGAAGAAAAATCGCTATCGGCTCTTAATAACTTAGTAATCTTGCTTAAAAAACAGAGCCTCCAGGCAAAATTACAAGCTGATAGTGCCAGAAATGGTGAAGAAACTTTTTTATACCGACAAAAAGCACAATCTTATCAAACTGAAGCAATCGAATACGCTTCACAAGCTTTAAATTATAGTCAAAGTCAAGATTCACTATCTTCAGTTCGGGCTTTAATTGAATGGGGTAAGCTATCTTCAAAAGGACTAACTGATGAACAACTCAAACGAGGAAGAAAGTTGCTGGACGACTTATTACCTTCAAGAACTAAAGTTTTTTTAGTTATTAATTGGGCTAAATTAGATGACAGGCGCGAAAAATATTGGTTATTTGAAGCAAAAAAAATAGCGAAAAAAATAGGGGATGCTACCGCTGAAAGTTATGCTCTCCTAGAATTGGGATATCTCTCTAAAGAGGCAGGAGACTTAGAGAAAGCATTATCCTACGCTGAAGAAGCTCAATTTTTGGCTCAATTGCAATTAGTTTACGACAATCTATATCGTTCCCATTGGCTAGCAGCTAAAATTTACCTCATAATGGGCAAATCCAAAGCAGCGATTTTTTCTTATCAAAAAGCTATTGCTGCTCTCGATAGTTTAAATCAAGGCATAATTAATATAAGTGTAGAGCAGAGAATTAATTTTAAGAGCGAAATTGAACCAATCTATCGAGAGCTATTAGAGTTATTACTATCTAAACCTAATTTATCCCAGTCTAATTTATCCGAAGCTCTGTTTGTTTTTGATAAGCTACGACTGGCACAACTCCAAAATTATTTTGGTGATAATTGTTTCGAGATTGAAGAAAGAAATTCGACAATCGAAGATGTTCTTATTGCTCAAAATGCTGTTTCTCTCAATTCAATAATTTTAGATGAGCAAACTCATTTTATTCTTCAGCTTCCTGATGGTACTTTACGTCATCATCAAGTTCAAATAAAAAAAACCGAAATTAATAAATTAGCTACTGATTGGAGCGGAAATATTAGAAAATTCAGAGAGACACAATGGAATTTTTTCTCAGGAGGAGAGTTTTTATACGATTTAATGGTGCGTCCTTTTGAGGCAGAAATAGCCAAATTTAACCCATCTACATTAATTTTTATTCATGATGGTGTGTTGCGAAATTTACCGATGGCAGCACTTTTTGATGGGGAGAAATTTTTAGCGCAAAAATGGGCGAGTGTTTCTTCCATTGGCTTAAATTTTAGAGCGACAGATGAAAATAAAAATCGCTTGACAGCATTGGCTTTTGGATTAGGAGTAGCTAGAAAGGAATGGTCTAAATTAGAAGATGTAGAAGAAGAGGTTGACAAAGTTGTTGATACTTTAGGTGGTAAAAAATTACTTAATGCTAATTTTACGAGCGAGCGACTAAGTAAAGAATTAAAGTTACGAGAATATTCAGTACTACATTTTGCTACTCACGGTTATTTTGGTGGAGTAGCCGAAAATTCTTTCATTCTTGCTTACGATCGAGCTTTGTCAGCCAAAGATTTAGAAAATTCTCTTTCTCAAAGTAAAATACCTCTCGATTTATTAGTTTTTAGTGCTTGTGAAACAGCCGTCTCTAATGACTTTTCAACCTTAGGCTTAGCAGGAATAGCTCTTAGAAATGGCGTGAACTCTGTACTTGGAAGCTTTTGGCAAGTCCAGGATGAAGTGCAATTAGAATTGATGCAAGCTTTTTACTCTCGTCTCAAAGACTCAAATTGGCAATTAGCGATCTCACTCCGTGCCGTTCAACTGGAGCAAATCGAGCTAGGAGGGCATCCCTATGAATGGGCTGCCCTTACTTTAATTAAAAATTTCTAATTTTTTTGGCAACGAAACTGGATTAACTCCCACTGTTCTTTAGGAATCAAAAACCGTCTTCCATCATCGAGAGTAACGATGTGATTGGCATTTATTAAGGGGTCGCCTGGTTGCCAATTTTTTCCCTGGGCTACTAAAGCGAATACTATCTCTTCTAGGGAACTAGGGACTGTTTCCTCCTTCTGCTCGTCCAAATCCTCCAGGGGAGATGATTCTTCGGGGCTATCCAGGAAATTGTAGGGATTGGCTGGAACGTCTGCATGACGCAAATCTTTGATTAAGTCTGCTCCCGTCGCGCAAAAATTGTCTATTAATTCTATTGTCGTTTCGTTAACTGGTACATCACGAGTAGCAATAATTGGATCGTTAGCACTAGTTAGGGGATTGGTAATTGTTACAGTACCATCTTGTCCAAATTCAGAGCTAGCATCGGCATCGGATGTACCATTATTAGGTTCGGCTGGTCTTTCTTCTATACCCAAAACACCATCTGCTTCGATAGTTATATTACCACCATTACCTCTTTCTGCTGTGGCTGTAATATCACTGTCGTTTATAGCCAAGACACTATCCGCTTTGATGGTAATATTTCCTCCGTCTCCTAGTCCCTGCGCTGAAGTAGAGATATTACTGTTGTCTCTTATTTGTAATTGGTCTGTGTTGAGGGTGATGTTTCCACCTTGTCCAGAGAGCGAGGCAGCAGTTATACTACCTTCGTTGTTGAGATTGAGAGAGTTGGCATTAAGTTCTATTATTCCACCATCTCCAAGACTATCATTTTGTACTGAAATCCTACCTTCATTACTAATAGTTAAATTTTTAGTACTTAGAGAAATATTTCCTGCATCGCCAGTAAAACTACTAATTGGTATTCTAGGATTAACATTATTTTGTTCGGGATTTATCCGAGAAACCAAAGACGTAATCGAACTAAAAGGATTGAGTCCTTCCGAAAATCTTTTTGAGGCTGCGCCATCGATAACAATCGAATTAGTAGTGTTAATAGTAATATCACCATTAGTGTCACCAGCAAAAGAACCAGTACTTATCGCACCTCCGTTGAGAATATACAAATCTTTAGCGTTGATATTAATATTTCCGCTCGCTCCACTACCCAAAGCAAGATTTGTTATTTGACTTTGCAGGAGAATACTACCACTACTGGAAAACCCATCAATATTTATTGATTCTCCTGCTCTAATTTTGAGATCACCGCTTTGACCATTATTTGTATTTGAACCAATTACGCCACCATTTGTAATAGATAATTTTTGAGTATTTATGTTAACGTTACTAGCTTTCTCCGTTCCTATGGCAGCACTACCGATGGCACTCAAGCCCAATAGAGGATTAGAAGGAACAAAACCATCGATTTGTACAGAATCTATAGCTTCAATATTTACAATTCCAGTAGAAGAACCAGGGACAATATTACTAAAAATCTGTCCTCCTGATTCTATTACCAAATCTTTAGTAAAAATATTAATATTTTGAGCAGCTATTGAGGTTATTCCTCGCGATAAACCTTCGGAAGAAGGTGGTGTGTTTGTTGTTGTCCCTCTAAGTAAAAGCTGTTCTTTCGCCTTGATATTTACTGTAATTTGTTGTTGAGGACTAGAAGCTATATCTGAGTTAAGAATCAACGAACCGTTTTGTAGTTTGACAAGCTTACTATGAAAATTAGCTTGTACATTCTCGTTTCCATTAATATTTACCAAAGAAAAGTTGTCTAAGCTAATATCTGCTAACTTTTCAACTTGAGAATAGTCAAATTCCCATTTGGGAGATAGGGACAAACCTATCTGACCTCTTTCAACACTAGCTATTTCTATTTTTTTAGTAGAGACATCTAAAACTCCCTTATCAAATATAATTTGATTTCCTATTAAAGCAAATCCATCTCCTGTAAAAATTTCAGTATTAGCCGAATTTAAACTAATGTCAGAAATAGGTAATTGTTCAAAAGTAAATAGTAAATTATGTCCTGTTCCTCTAACCATAATATTACCATTATTACCGTCCAAACCTAGACCAATGGGTGCATTCCATGTTAAAAGAGGTTTTTGGTTTTCATTACGGGCAGAGAAAGTTTGACCATCTGAAAATTCGACGCTATTAGCTGTAGTAGCAATGAATGAACCACCCACATCAATAAAAGCATTTTCCCCAAAAATAATCCCGTTAGGATTCATGAAAAATAAATTGGCAGCACCATCAACTCCTAGCGTTCCTAGAATTTCTGATATATTATTTCCAGTTACTCTACTGAATATGTTAGCTATACCTTCAGGATTTGCGAAATATACTTGCTTACCTTCGCCGATGCTAAACTGTTCAAAGCTGTGAAAGAGATTTTCCCCTCTGGTTGCACCCCCTTCAATACGCGACCGAAGTTCATCAATCGAATTGATTATTGAACTCTCTGCCCCTAATGTTCGATCTCGAACAACTTGTGCTGTGGCTTTTTGACCAGCTTGTCCGAGCGAAATAATCAATAAAAATAGCCATATTTTTGTTGTAAGCATTTTTTCTTTCTAGATACATTAAATACTCAAATCAAGACTGATTTACCTGCTAATATTGTTTGTTCGATAATATCAGCAGCGAGAATAACTCCACCAGCCTGTTCTATTGCAGCTTGTAGTCTTAAAGCATTTTGTTTATAAGAATTTTCGGTTAAAACCTTTTTTATAGTTTTACTTAACTTCTCTACGTTTATTCTGCTTAGAGGAATAAATTCTCCTGTTCCTGTCCAAGTTATTCGTGCTGCTACACCTGGTTGATCGTTAGTAATGGGAATAGCTACCATTGGGACTCCACAACTCAAAGATTCCAATACTGTATTTAAGCCTGCATGAGTAATGCAAAGAGTTGCTTTTTGTAGTATTTCTAATTGCGGTGCATAGTTAACAACAATATTGTTACCTGAAAAATTGGATAAAGATTCTTTGGCTGTACCTCCACCTAACGAAATAACTAGTTGAGCATCTAATTCTGCACAAGCAATTGCAATTGCTTCAAAAATCCAAAGCAACCGATTTTGTAAAGTTCCGAGAGAGGCGTAAATTAGGGGCTGTCCTGTCAATTTTTCGTAAGGGAAAGAAACTGATTTTCTACTGTGCGAATTGATTAATGGACCAGTAAAGTGAAAATTAAGTGGTAGTTCTCGCCTAGGAAATTCAAAATCGTACGGTTCTTGGCTTATTTGCGCTAGCTGAGAAAAAGCTTTGTTTGGATTATGCAGTGTGGGTAGATTCCATTCTTGGCGATATTCATTGAGAACCTTTTTTAAAGGTTTTCCCAGAAAATCGAGCATCATATAACTAAGTTGATTACGCAAAATACCTCTCCATGAAGGATCGTAATTCCAGGAGGAGATAAAAGGAGGTATAGTTTTTTCGACGTTAAGCATTAAGGCATTACAAACACTGATGAAAGGAATATTTAAATATTCTGCAACTGTTCCTCCTTCCGCCGAACTTTGATCGACTAGTAATGCTTCTACACCTATTTTCTTGACTATTTCTGGAGTATCTCGAAGTACTATATTTGCTATTGTATTAAATGTGTCAATAGTATGTACTATAGCTTTAAATCCATCAAGATTGCCTATTTGAGTCCAAAGTTTCTTCGTTGTACCTTTGGGAAAATCCAACTTACCAATAGCTTGAAACTCTAATTTTGCTTCTAAAACTCGTTGTCGAGCATCTTCTACACCTATTACCGTAACACGATGACCTCTTTGTTTAAGCTCATAGCCCAAAGCAGTCATAGGATTAAGATGACCTGTTAATGCAGGACAAATAATACCAAAATGAGTCATTCTCTTTCACCACCAGTTATTTTTCTTAGCATTTCTACTTATTCTATATTTGTGGGTAAAGTGCCAGTCAGAGACTATCTGTTCTTCAATAATCTCTGTGTTGATG
>JBFRWK010000006.1:0-52772 GCA_051439545.1 Xenococcaceae cyanobacterium
GTTAGTGATAGTAATGAGATGGACAATCTCCTCTCTCTTGCCAGTAGCCAATCGAATTGTGTAGATGGGAAATCACCGTGTCCCAACCCTAAATATGATCAGTTATGTTTAGGTTTTTAGTAGGTGCTATAGATAAGCAATATCAAAAAATAACCGCCAAGTTCAGAAGAACAGGCGGTTTTTAATTAAGTGAAATTATTGAGGTATAGTTCGGTGAAATATTATCTTACATCGCAGAACCCACACCAGCATATGCGCCGTAGAAAAATATACCAACAACAGCAATCACACCTAAACCTGCTACTGTAGCTACAATCCATAAAGGAATTCTTCCTTCTGCAAACATTTTTTTAACTCCTACCTACTATTAAAAATGAGACTGAGTATAAAGCTAGTTAATTAAAGAAATAACTAGAGAATAAGATACCAAGAACAGCAATTAAAAGTAATCCTAGATATAAGGAAGTACGATTGAGTTCTACTGGTTGCTTGTTGGGATTTTGATTTCTATCCATTATTTCTCCTATCTTTGAATAAATTGCATAGCTGCGATCGCACCCAAAAAGAAAACAGTGGGAACAGCTAAAGTGTGAACGGCAACCCATCTAATGGTAAAAATGGGATAAGAAACAGGTTGATTGGGGGAATTACTAGTCATAGTTTTATACCTATTTTGTTGAAAACAGCTTATTTGTTAAATTCTTCTATTTGTTGTTTAGCGTTAAAGCGATCGTCAAGAATTGGTAATTCTAGTCTGTCTTGAGTAAAATACTCATCGGGACGGGGAGTACCAAATACATCATAAGCAAGTCCAGTACTCACAAACAACCATCCTGCGATAAATAGCATGGGAATAGTAATGCTATGAATTACCCAATAGCGAACGCTAGTAATAATATCAGAAAAGGGACGTTCTCCAGTTGTACCTGCCATAAATTATTCTCCTCTTATAAAAATAGAATTTGAAGCACAGTTTACATAATACGAAACCAATAGGTTCTCGAACAAGTAAAAGTCAAAATAAAATTCATTACTTGTTGTATGTCTATAAATTATTAGATGGTAGAGTACTGATTAAATTCAGTCTCAAGCAGGAGCGAGATCGCTAAATCATAAACGATCGATGAGTGTTAGCTATTAATCATTAAGCTGCATCCACCGATGGTTCATATTTAAGTAATGTTCCTCTTTCTCCTAAAATAAATCCTTGTTGGGAGTTAAGGAAAACTACTTTATAAAAGTTAGAAGGAATATCTTCTACATCTCTATCTTTTTGCCAAGTTTTACCTCCATCAGAGCTATATAATAAGTTAGCACTACCACCAGTTACCCAAAGATCTTCTGGTGTACGATAACCAACATCTAACAAGCCCCAACTAGTAGAAGGTTCGGGATAAATAGGCTCTTCCCAATTTTCAAACTCTTCTGGCTCACTAAATTGAATTTGTCCCCCACGAGCTAATAACCATAGGCGCTCATCTGCACTAAAGCCCATATTTTGCAGACGACGAGAAGAGTTACGTTGGTGGGGAGTCCACTCAGTTTGACCTGGTTCCCAAGTAGAGTAAAAATTACCACGAGCCGAAACGGCTACATATTTGCCTTCAGGGGAACGAGTGATATTACGGGCAACTCCTACCGCTCCTTCTACTAAAGCTTGCCAGGTTTTGCCTCCATCGTTAGTTTTGTAAAGCGCACCCAGATCTGTTGCCATCTCCGCGGAAGATGCTGCTAAAGCAATAATTTTTACAGGCGCACCTGGTAATTTACTACTCAAAGGAATCCGCGACCAGTTTTTACCCCCATCTTCAGTATGCAATAAAACAGAAGGCTTGCCAACAATCCATCCTTCTTGTCCATCAAAGCTAATAGCAGAGAAAGATACGTTTTCCCCTTCAAAGTCGATAGTTTTCTGCTGCCAGGTATCTCCTCGATCGAAAGTTTCAAAGAGAGTAGCCTGAGTACCTACTAACCAACCATGATTGGGATCGTCAGTAAAAGCTACATCAGCCAAGATTGCTTCTGTAGGTATGGTTATTAAACGCCAAGGGTTAGAACTAGTCGATGGAAGATCGCTACAACTAATACAAAGTAGAGAAATTGAAATTAATATTACAATTTGTTTTATTTTTTTCAGAAATAAGTTCATAAACCTCCTCTAACAGCAAAAAGCAAGCAATCTAAATTGCTGCTCAAAAATAACTCAAAGCAATTGGGTGGTGAATAGACAGTTAATTTAAACCGTATAAACTCAAGAAAAAGAGAAAAGCCAAGGCTAAACTACCAAAAATTAGAATATTTTTTTGCCCTGGAGTTAGACGATTAACTCCAAAACCATAGTCGAGATTGGAAGCAAATCCAGAGGGCGCACCAGTAGCACCGATGTTAATGAATTGAGTTTTACGGACACCACAAACAGGGCAACGCCAATCGCCAGGTAAATCTTCAAACCGCGTTCCTGCGGAGATACCACTGCGATCGTCTCCTTTGGCTGGTTCGTATACATAGCCACAAGACTTACATTCATAACTAGCTGGGGCTTGTTCGGCTAGGGTTTTTTCTTGCTCTCGATCGCTCATTGCTTGTCTGACAAACCTTAAAATATATATTAAGAATTATGGCATAAATAGGTAAAGACATTTTGGCAAGTAAACATTAAAAAACAAAGAGTAAAGAATAAAAATTTTTTTCTTTACTCTCTATGCCCGCAACTGTCACGCTTTAATCTTGTTATTAATTGTTTTTTTAAGGGGAAGGATTAACTCTAGTGAGATTAGCCCCTAGCTTTTGTAATTTGCTTTCAATCCCCTCATATCCTCTGTCTAGATGGTGTAAGCCTTGAACTATGGTCGTTCCTTCTGCTGCTAAACCTGCTACGATCAAAGCAGCAGAAGCTCGTAAATCGGTTGCCATCACTGGTGCGCCTGCTAAACTAGGTACACCACGGATAAGAGCATGATTACCCTTAACGCGGATGTCTGCTCCCATTCTATTTAACTCTGCCACATGGCGAAAGCGATTTTCAAAAATGGTTTCACTAATGATGCTGTTACCCTCACTAATACTGAGTAATGCCATAAAAGGAGCTTGCATATCTGTAGGAAAGCCAGGATAGGGTAGAGTTTCTATGTCTACTGCTTTTAAGTTTCCAGGAATGAGCCGTAAGCGATCGCTCCCTTCAGTAATAATTTGACAACCCATAGCATTAAGCTTGGCAATTACTGGTAATAGATGATCGGGAATAACTGGATGGAGGGAAATTTCTGAATAAGTAATGGCGGATGCTACCAAAAATGTTCCTGCTTCGATGCGATCGGGAATAATGGGATAATCTACACCGTGCAAGCGATCGACTCCTGAGATAATAATTGTGTTCGTCCCTGCACCCTTAATTTTGGCTCCCATCTGACGACAGAAATTAGCTAAATCGACTATTTCTGGTTCTTGGGCTGCATTTTCAATTTTCGTTTCGCCTTCAGCCAAGGTTGCTGCTGTCATAATCGTTTTGGTAGCACCAACACTAGGCTTGTTAAGATAAATTTCTGCCCCCTTGAGTCTTCCGTTTTTACCAGGAACACAAGCGTAAACTATACCACCAGATTCTATCTGGACATTAGCCCCCATAGCCTGTAAACCTTGTAAATATAAATCTACAGGTCTAGCTCCAATAGCACAGCCTCCTGGTAGGGGTACACGAGCTACTCCCAGTCTAGCCAATAAAGGGCCAATAATATCAAAACTAGCTCTCATTCGCGATACAATTTCATAGGGAGCTTGAGAGCTAGTAATATTAGTAGCATCAATATCTAGAGTTTGACCATTACGCTTATTCTTAACCCCTAAAGCCTCTAAAAGCTGACCCATACGATTAATATCTACTAGGGAAGGAATATTCTGTAAACGGCAATCACCTTGACAAAGTAACGAGGCAGCCATAATTGCTAAAGCTGAGTTTTTCGCTCCGCTTATTTTTACCTCTCCACTCAACTGCTGACGACCTTTAATTTTTAAAAAAGGTTGTTCTTGGGATAATGTAATATTCGTTTCGGCTAAGTTAGTATTAATGGCTGTGTCCTCCAGTTTAAAAATAAAAGGGGCAAATAAGTATTCAATTTACTTGACAAAAATCATAATTAATTTGAAAATTATAATTCATGCCTAAAAAGATCGGCGGAACTGGCGGAATTGGTAGACGCGCTAGATTCAGATTCTAGTGTTCGCTTAGAACTTGCGAGTTCAAGTCTCGCGTTCCGCATTTAGCAACTAAGTAATACCCTGTTATTTTTGATTCGTCAATAGGTAGTGACCGAAAAAATACTTACTAGCAGCAAAAATCCTTTACTCAAACAGATACGTAAACTGCATCGAAGCAAAGAAAGACAGAAGCAAAATTTATTGCTGTTAGAAGGAACAAATTTAATTAAAGCTGCTTGTGAAGTTGATTACGATCTAGAAACGGTTTGTTGTACTCCCCAATGGCAAGAAAATCATTGGCAACTTTGGCAGGAAATTATTAAATTAGCAGCAAGAGTAGAATTAGTCGATCCAGAAGTGTTACAAGCGATCGCGACAACGGTAAATCCTGATGGGATTATCGCTACTGCACCCAGAAAGACAGGAAAAACACCCAACCTAGAGACAATTAAATTAGGACTGGCGATCGAGCAATTACAAGACCCCGGTAATTTAGGTACAATCATCCGTACTGCCGTCGCTGCGGGGGTAGATGGTTTATGGTTGAGTGAAAATAGCGTTGGTTTTGATAATCCGAAAGTTTTACGAGCTTCCGTTGGGGAATGGTTTCGGTTGCCGATGGCGATCGACTCTAACTTACCCGATTTAGTTAAAAATTGCCAACAACAAGGAATACAGATAGTTGCAACTTTACCCCAAGCAACCAAAACCTACTGGTCGATCGACTATAATCGTCCTACGTTAATTTTATTAGGTAATGAAGGAGCGGGATTGTCCACAGAATTAATTAATTTAGCTCAAGAGCATATTCAAATTCCTTTAATGTCAGGGGTAGAGTCTTTAAATGTGGCTATATCTACTGCCTTAATTTTGTATGAAGCAAGAAGACAGCAAAGGAGGAACAATTGATAGATAGAGCTTTCTCAACAAGCCTAAAATCTTTATAGCAGGTTTAATAGAATCAGCTTTGATATTCTGGATTTATATATTTTTCTCTTTCCGCACGTCAAAATGTAATATGTATTGATTATGTTTTTGAGGGAGTTAGGCGATCACGCAGTGCCAGCCTTCGGCTGATCGCGTTCCTTGCGGACTTTTTCTGAGTACAAATATCTAAAAGAACTGAGAAACGGTTGACTTTTGATGGTAGTCAAGGCGAGGAGACCGAAAAAAATAGTTCAATGACAAATTATTCTCATTAAATCTAATTTGTTGAGAAAAGGCGAACGAAAAAATATTTTATTTGCTTTTTTTAGGTTGAACATTTTAAAGAAAACCCAGAAAGATTATCCAGATAAAATATAATATTTTTGACAAAATTTGGAGAAAGAATTAAGAGTTTCAACTCTTGAATCCGTAAGATTTAGCAATTCCTGTGACGATCGCGATCGCCTTGGCAGGGCAAAAACATAATCAATACATATTACATTTTGATGTGCGGAAAGAGAAATAGAAAATCATCGGTGTATCTTAATTTTGAACTGAGTACTATAGATGCTTTAGCTCATAATTTAAGATTAATTAAATCTTTTTGCTTTTAGTTCGCTATTTACTGTTTCTACTTTATTCTTACTCTCTTTTATTTCAGAATGAAACAGTCCTGGGGGGTTGGGGTGGGCAAAACCAAAAGTTGAGCAGTAAAAAATAACTTCTCAGATATCCTCTTAATTCTTTTCCATATAATCAAGATAATTAAAGTTAAGAGCTAATTTAAAATCTATGCTCGATCGAAATAATAATCAACCCGATCACCAAAAGATAGATAAACTGCTACAAGAAATTGGTAATAAAACTGAAGAAGAAAAACAAATAATCATCCAAGAAATTAATCAGGACATATCTAAGCAGTTAACAGAAGAAGACAAAAGAAAACTATTTAGTTATATTGTTAAATCTGCCTCAGATCGTCATGAAAAAGTTTTCGAGCCGATACAAAGATTTGTTTATCCCCATTTGTTAATAGAGAAAATTAATAGATCGACTCGATCGATACAATTAAAAACTTTTCAATTCGATACCGTTACCTTACAAAATGATGGCAAAATCATAAAAACTCCCAAGCGATCGCAATATTTTACAGAAGATTTAGGTGATGGCATCCTACTAGAAATGGTGTATATTACTGCTGGTAGTTTTTTGAGGGAAGTTTCTCAAGTAGAAATAGAGCAAGATCGGATATATTCTGGTAACGAACAACCACAGCATCTAGTTAATATTCCTGCTTTCTTTTTAGGTAAATTTTCTCTAACTCAAGAACAATGGAAAATTATTATGGGACATAATTTATCGGCTCATCAAGGAGAAAATGCACCCCCAAATTTACCTGTAGAGACTACTTCTTGGTTAGATGCTACCGAATTTTGCTATAGATTATCCTTGAAGACAGGGCGAAACTATCGTCTACCTAGTGAAGCAGAATGGGAATATGCTTGTCGTGCTGAAACTACAACTCTTTATAATTTTGGCGATGAAATTAATACCGATTTGGCTAATTATTGGGATATAGGGAATACTGACGATAACGCTCCTATTGTGTTAGAAACAAAACCCGTAGGTAGTTATTATCCTAACGCTTTTGGACTTTACGATATGCACGGCAATGTGTACGAACTATGTCAGGATGCTTGGCACGATCATTATGAAGGCGCGCCTACTGATGGTAGTGCTTGGGGAAATAGTGGAGAAAAAGGGTTAGTAGTAATTAGAGGAGGTTCGTTTGATTACTATGACAGTAACTGTTATTCGGCTTATCGTAGTGAAACTGCTTCCAATTATAGATATCATGGAACGGGATTTAGAGTTGCTTGCTCTGTTGAATAGTAAATTAATTAAGTCTAGAGATATTAGATGTTGTGCCAATTAAAAATAACCATAAATTCGATCGCGCCGAGTTCGATCGAGCTTGGCAAAAGTTAAGCGATTGCTCTTTTATCCCCTTACATATACTACCGATTACTGCTTCTACCAATCAATATCTATGGGAATCGATCGAGGAAAATAATTCATTACCTTTAGCCGTAATTGCCCGACAACAAACCGCAGGAAAAGGACAATGGGGAAGACAATGGCAATCTTTACCTGGGGGATTATACCTTTCTGTCGGAATTAAAACTCATCTTAAAAGCGAGTTTTTTCCTCATTTAGTCATGGCTACAGCTTGGGGTATTGCCGAAGCCTTAAGAAAATACGATGTACCAGTTTTTATTAAGTGGTTTAACGATCTAATCCTGTTAAGCAAAAAACTAGGTGGCATTAAAATTGAAACTCGTACCAAACAAGAATTTATAACTCATGCAGTAGTTGGTGTCGGTATTAATTGGACTAATGCTGTTCCCGCACCTGGTATTAGTTTGCAATCCTATTATCAAACACCAATCGAACCAAGAATTGTTAGTTTAGAACAATTAACCGCCATAACTATTTACGGTATTTTATTTGGTTATCAATCCTATTTAGAGTTAGGGATAGAACAAATTAGAGATAACTATCTTCAGCTATTTCATAACTTAGGACAAAAAGTAACGGTTGCAGGTAGTTCGGGGATAGTGACAGGGGTAACAACTAAAGGTGAACTAAAAATAAGTTTGCGATCGCCTGGCGCAACTACAAAAATTTGCCTAGCACCAGGTCAAATTAGTTTGGGTTATAACTAAGCATAATAATTGTCTATTTTTGACTTATACTCTTGCCGAATTAACTATATGTTCTAACAAACCCCCACAACTATCTAAAAGTAAATCTACAACTTTATCGAAACCTTCTTGCCCCCCATAGTAAGGGTCTGGGACTTCTTGTACTGAATAATTTTTAGCAAAATTACACATTAAAGTAACTTTGTCTTCATATTTACCTTCGCGATCGAGATAGATAATATCGCGATAGTTTTCACGATCCATAGCTAAAATAAGATCGAAATCGGCTAGATCCGACGATCTTAATTTGCGAGATTGACCCCTAAGTTCGATTCCCTTTTTAGCTGCTGCTGCGGTCATACGGCGATCTGGAGGCGCGCCGATATGGTAGCCAGAAGTTCCTGCCGAATCACAAATAATTTTATTGTCTAAACTAGCTTCTTTAATTAAATAATTCATGATATTCTCTGCTGATGGAGAACGACAAATATTTCCCAGACAAACGAATAATAATTTGTATGCCATACAAAGTTAAAAATTCTTAAATTTTTTAGTTAGACTCGATTTTGAGCAGTCAAAGTAAATGTAACACAGAGTAGAAAACCAGTAAGTTTTTTTAGCTCGATTTTCATCAACTATTATTTATTTATAATATTTAATCTAAAATAACCTATGTTTAAATCTCGTCCTCGCGAACGTCTTATTTTTGCTAAACGTAAGCCCAAACGTTATGGGCGATTTTCGTCTTTGTGGCTAATTATATCTATTTCTTTGTTTTTACTGGTTATCGAACTATTAACCCGTATTTTTATTGATATTTCAGGTTCAAAATCAGAATTACAACAAACTTTAGTTGAGCCTGAAGTAATCTCGGCTTATCAACTTGATTTACTCAACCAAGATCGACGCTCGGAGCTAAACTTAGCAGAGAGAGACAGCCTTCTCGCTCGACGCAGCTTATCTGTAGGCTATGAATTAGCGGGGGGACAAAAAAGCGATTATTGGGAAATAAATGAACGGGGTTTTAGAGATAGCGATCCTCTCCCTTTAGCTAAGCCTGCTGGTGAAATTAGAATTTTTCTGTTAGGAAATTCTACAGCTTTTGGTTATGGCAATAGTAGCAACGAAGTTACTATTAGCGAACAATTAGAAGCAAGATTGGCACAACGTATAGCCCAACAAAAAAGCTCTCCCAATCTCTATCAACCTGATGTCTTACCTTATGATGAAGATAATGTAAAAAAGGCTTTAGCTAAATATCCTAAATTAAAGTCAGGAAACTATAGGGTGATTAATGCAGGTGTCCCAGGTTACGCTTCTGGTAATGAGCTAGCACAAGTCGCCCTTTCCGTTTTACCTTACAAACCCGATTTAATTATTATTCTTGATGGTTATACGGATTTAATGCTAGCAAGTGAGGAAAAAGCTACAGAAATTCCTCAGTTAGAACAATTACTCGAAGATCGACCTACAGGATTTCGGCAATATTTAAGTCAATTAATTCAACCATTACGAAATTATAGTCATGTAGTCAGAATCGTTCAAGATTATGCCCTTGTACCTAACTCAGACGAAAATGAGGATACTTGGCTATTTGCCCAACAACTAGATACCCTGGCTCAAAATTTACCAGAAGATGAAGCTGAATTAGAACGTCGCGTACAGCGTTATTTTCAACATCATAAACAAATAGTTAGTTTGTCGGCTGGAGCGCATATTCCTTTAATTTTAGCCAATCAACCCGAATTTACCGGTCGTGATGCTAGTCAATTATCAGAAGCAGAAGGTGAGATCGCCACTCAATTGGGTAGAGATTATATTCAAACAGTAAAAAATACTTATCCTCAATTTATTGCTGCTAATCAAAAACTAGGCAAAATTTTTCCCTACAATGTTAAGGCAATTAGCCTCTATAATCTTACCGATAAATATCCTACTCCTAGTTTTATCGATGCAGTCCATCTCACTGATGAAGCCAATAAAGTAGTTGCCCAACAACTGTATTATGCTATTTCTAGCTTGCCCAAAATGAAGCAAGTACCTCGTAACCCACCTCCTAAACCAAAGCCTCAACCTCAACCAAAATCTACGACTAAACCTACAGTAAAGCCCGAATCTTAAATAAAGCTGTAAGTTATTAGCTTTTAGTTTTAAGTCTCAATTGAATCAGCCTAGAACTTTTCTGGCTAGATAGAGACTATTGGCGAATAGTACTTACAGGATTCGTAACTTTTTATACTAAACTTTGGGAAGATCGATCTTTTGTTCTAATAACGACCAAAGTTGTTCATTATTAAAATCTGCAAGAGTCATACTCGCTCCTGCATTTAGTAATGTTGCGGGACTATGAGTAGAAGTAACACCCAGGGTATATATTCGGGCAGCAACAGCAGAGCGAATACCTGTACTAGAATCTTCAAAGGCGATCGCGTTTTGGCTATCTACTTCTAAAAGATCGAGTGCCATTTGATAGGGTGCGGGGTCTGGCTTTCCTGGAGGTGCGTCTTCGGCTAAAATTACCGTGGGAAAAATATCTGTTAGCTGCAAAACTTCCAGAGTATGTACGGCATTGTTACGAGGCGCATTAGTGACTACAGCTTGTTTGAGTCCTTTTTGTTCGCTCCACTTGAGTAATTTATCTAAACCTGGCATGGGAGATAAAGTTGGTGTTGAGTCTCGATAGCGTTGTTCTTTTTTTTCGGCAAATTCTAATCCTTCTCGAACAGATAATTGAGGCAAAATATCTGCAAGGATCTCTTCGTTGACTTTTCCTGATATGCGCTTTTGATAAAATTCGCGATCGATCTGTAACCCGAATTCTGATAACATCTCTTGCCAAACAGCAAAATGTAAGGGATCGGTATTCGCCAAAGTCCCATCCAGGTCAAATAAAATAGCAGCAAGCATAAAACCTATTTTGCACTATCGTGTTAGACATCCATTAATAATATAGATTAACTTGGCGAGGAAGAAATACCTCAGATTTCCCAAAGGGTGAAAGGAGCGAAATAGCTTGAGGGATAGGTTAACAGCAAATCCTGTTGCCCTTTGCCCATTCTTTATATTGCTTTAAGAGCAAAGCTTTTTTGTCAAATTTACGTAATCGAAACTTTTAAGAGTAAAAACTTTAAATTAAATTTAAGTAAATTTACTAACATAAGTTTAATTTTTCCTGTATTGTCAATATTAAAAGCTTAAGTTCAACTAAAAATTAGAGCTTGTAGCATAATTTTAATCACAAAAACTGCTAAGCAAAATAAGGGAATGAGAAACTAAAAAAAGATGATTCATCTTATAGTTGTGGATGATAATTCTCAAAAAAAAATGGCTCGATTCTATACGAAATGAACCCGATATAAGACTGATTGGTTTTTTTGGGCGGATTCAGTCAGCGATTAATCATGTAGAAAGAATAAAACCCGATCTGATAGTAATCAATCTTGGTTTACCATTTCTTCTAGGAATAAATCCTACACAGATTATTTCGCAATTTGGTGCTAATCGTCAGATTATTTTTCTCACTTTTCAAGATAATAAACAAGAGTTTAAGCAAATTTGGCAAGGAGGAGGAAGAGCTTATTTGTTGAATAGTAGCAAAAGTTCAGAAATTATTAATGCGATTCGTTTAGTCGATCGAGGCTATTTTTATCTCGATCCTCGTTTGGCTCAAAGATATATTTTTGAAGCATCAGAAAAAAAAGGGGAATCGACATCAAAACAACCCGCTCAAATTGACGCTCGATTCAATAATGAATCTTTTTTAGTAGAATTACAGGCACTTAACAATGAATCTAAATCTATTAGATCGCTCTTAAAAAAAATAGAAAGTAGGCTTCATTTTCTGCCTAATATTCTAGAGATTTTAATTTTAATGCTCGTACTAATAGTATTAGTAGTTATTGTGATTGTAGAATAGAAAGTTTTAGGGTTTAGGTAACTTGCGCCAATCAAATTTGTTGGGAATTTTACAGCATTTAATTAACTTTAAATTGACTCATACTAGCTTGTAGTTCTTGAGTAACTGCTATCAAGTCTTTATAGGCATCAGAAACATGATTAACAGAGGTAGAATTATCTTGAGCGATCGCAGCTACTTCTTGGACAGTTGCGGTAATAACTTGGCTAGTTTGAGAATGTTCTCCCGTTACACGACTAATAGCTTTGAATAATCGATCGATCTCTTGACTGGCGGTAGTAATCTCTTGGAGGGCAAAACGAGTTTTTTCTACTTGCTTACTACCAGCTAGCATCTGATTATTACTATCTTCCATTGCCTGGATTACTTTGCGAGTCTCAGCTTGCATTTCTAAGACTAATTTTTCAATTTCTGTGGCTGTTTGGGCTGATTGTGCAGCTAGAGATTGAACTTCCTCAGCTACTACCGTAAAACCCAATCCTTCTTCTCCAGCGCGGGCTGCTTCAATAGAAGTATTTACTGCTAATACATTAGTTTGTAAGGCAATTTTCCGAATTAATTCTACTGCTTTAGAGATTTTGCGAGAAGCTTTACCCAAACGTTTAGCTTGCTCTTTGGTTTCTGTGGTAGTTTGTCCGAGGGCAACAATTTTCTCTACAGTGCGTTCGATCGCTAAATCTCCTGCTTTAACTTTGGTAGATGCTTGTTTGATAATTGTTTCTGCCTGTTCGGCATTCAATGCTACATTTTGTATAGAGCCAGTCATACTCTCTAATTTAGCTAAGATAGCCTTAATTTCTGCTGTTTGCTTAGTAGCTCCTTGAGAAAGGCTTTCAATCGCATTTTCGCCAGAATTAGCAGTTTTTGCTACTGTTTGAGTTGCTGTTTGTACTCTAGCAACAATCGTTTTTAAGCTTTCTACCATAGAATTGTAAGAAGCAGATACTCTACCGAGTTCGTCATCAGTTACGGCAGCTTTTATAGTTAAGTCTCCTTGATGGACTAAAGCCAATTTAGTTTCTAATTCGCGAACTTGTTTTTCTAATTTCTCTTTAGCTAGTTTTTGTTCTTGTTCGGTTATATTTTTTTGTTGTATTAATCGATCGAGTTCTAGACTACGCTCTTGAGAACTACTAAGACACTGTTGTAACTGCTCGATCGTAGAATTAAAAGATCCAGCTAAAATACCTATTTCGTCTTCTCTTTCCACATCCAGGGTTCGATCGAAATTGCCTTGGTTTACATTAGTCGCGACTGCGGTAATTTGATTGAGGGGATTAATTAAACGACTGGTTAATAACCAAGTTAAAATACCGACGGCTACAATTGCAATGCCAGCGACGATAGCTGCTAAGGAATGAAATTCCTTTTCTTGGAGTAAAGCTTCTGACTTCTGCTGTAAAATCAAAACTCCCCAACCATTACTCAGGCGCATTCCATGAGATACCCATTCAACTCCTTCTGTGTCGGTAAAAGGATAGTACCCGTCATTACCAGCTAATAAATTGGCTACAGGAGGATAAGCACTATAATCTATTAGTTCATCTTCAGAAATAAGATCGGCATTAGGATGAGTTAGAAGATAACCTCGTTCATTGACAATAAAACCATAACCTGTTTGTCCAAATGTAACATCACCGATTTGTCGAGCTAGTTCTTCTAGTAAAGTACAAATACTAGCAACACCAGCAATAGTTGTTTGTTGGCTAATAGGGGTAGCAAGACAAAGACTAGATTTTTCACTAGTAGGCTCTATTAAAGTCTGAAAAGTTATTTCCTCACTTGCTTTTGCAGCTTTAAACCAATTACTATCCGAATAGTTTTGCGGGGTTTTATTATCACTACGAGCTATATTCAGACCTTGAAGATCGAGGGTATGAGCTAAATAAATATATTCATAATTATCAACCATTGCCTCTAAAATAGGCTTTTGTTTTTGAGGATCGAGACTAATAATATCTGGTTGTTGAGTTAAGTTTTTTAATGCCAAAACATTCATTTGTCTCCATCTATCGATGGTATCATGAAGGCTTTGCCCTTTAAATGCTAAATTATCTAAATAGTCTTGATGAATAATTTTACTAGCATGAGAACTACTTACAGCGATCGCCATGATAGTTGTAGGGATTACTCCTAGTAAAACTAAACTAGGTAAACGAAATTGTAAACTTTTAAATAATGGTGGTTTCATAGCTTTGATTCAGCTAAAAAAATAAGTAATTAAACAAATATGAGTAAATCTAATTAGATCGGTATCTGCTCTAGTTTGCCCAAAACCCAAATTAAATTACACAGAAACCAAGGTTTTCTTTTATTCGATCGATAAGGATAAACAGTTATTTGCCTCTAACTGATACATAAATTATGGAAGTTCTAATTGTTGAAGACGAACCAGAAATTGCTCAACTAATTCGGCAGACTTTAGAAAAAGAAAACTTTTCTTGCTGTACTGTTGACAATGGATTGAAAGCTTTAGAAATTTTTCAGCAACAACAACAAGATGTGATCGTTCTCGATCTCATGCTTCCTGGTTTGGATGGCTTGGAAATTTGTACCCGTATTCGCCAACAAGCATATACTAAAGACCCATATATCTTAATGTTGACTGCCAGAGGTGAAGAGATCGATCGGGTAATTGGACTTTCTACTGGTGCAGATGACTATCTAGTGAAACCTTTTAGTCCCAGAGAATTGGTTGCTAGAGTAAGAGCATTATTACGACGAAGTTTGCGTCATGGAGTACAAAGTAGTCAGGTTTATCAGACTAAACATTTTACCCTCGATCTCGATCGACATACTGCTACTCGACAACTAGATGGTAAAGGTGCAGAAATGCTAGATTTAACCACTTTAGAGTTTAATCTTTTGGCTACATTTCTAAGTTACCCTGGGCGTGTTTGGAGTCGTACACAATTAATTGATAAGCTTTGGGGTAATGATTTTTTCGGTGATGAAAGAGTTGTAGATACTCACATTAGACGTTTGAGGAAAAAAATAGAACCTGATGCAGCTAATCCTACTTTTGTTAAAACTGTTGTGGGTGTTGGTTATAAATTTGAGGATTGAAATTTTTCCAGGTGTAAATTTTTCGTTGATGACAGTTAATGACAGTTGATGAGAAAGTCAAAATTTCAGGAGAACACAAACTTTTCTGGAAGGTTTATGGAATGAGGGAAAGCGCAGATATCTCCCTAAGTCTAGAAACTAGAGTGTATTAACGAATGGGCGCGCTCTCGCGAAGCTCCGCAGCGATATCGAGCGCTTTGACCAAGAAGCGATCGCCGAATTCAAATCACAACAGTCGAGTTAATTAAGCAGTTGGTGAAAACCAAATTTGTTGCCAATGGCCATTCAATTCAGCTATTTTAAGAATAGCTAAAGCTCTACTGCCTAAGGCTCTCCAACTCATACCTTTATGCTTTTGACGGTGACCAATAACGCTCGTCAACTCCTTTTTCCATCCGACCACTACCAATAGTTTTCCCTGCTTGACTACGCCGAGCATAATTGATAATTTCACTTTGATGTTTAGTAAAATAAGTAATTAGTTCATTCAATTTTTCTGGATTACGTGCTTTAATTTTTGTAGTTAAATAAGTTAAAACTTCTTCAATGTTTCCCCGCCAAAGATGAAAGAATAAAAACTTAGAATGGCAGGGCTATTTCGTTCTAACAATAATCCACCAAGAAATGAATTTGGCGAGCGCGGGGAGAGGGACTTTTCTGAATTTAATATTTTGCTGCTAATAAGCTGTCACGCTTTTAAATTTGGTTGTTGAAAAAGGCAGGAGGCAGAAGGCAGAGGGCAGAAGAAAATTACGAATACCCAGTTTAAATGCACAACAGCTTAGTTATCTATTCTTTATTGAAGTCCCTCTTCCACCCCCGATGAGTAAGACTCATCTAGGGAACGCGCGAGCTTGGCTTAAATCTTAAGTCCGTCTTATAGGACTTAAAATATTTAGACAGAGAATTTATTCTCTGGCTACTGAGAATAAAATAACCCTGACATTCTAATAGGTTGTCTGAGAAGTCTAATTTTATACATTTAAGCCCCCTACATCCCCTGCCCCCGTGACCCCCAATATTGGGGGTATTTTTGGGGAACTTTTATCATATATTCCCCCCAAATTTGAGCAAGGAAGCTCGCGGAGGTTTCCTCCGCAAGAGCAGGTCTTGCTTTGGCTCCGCTAGGGGGGCAAAATTCAGTATAAAAAAACTTTTCAGATATCCTCTAAGGTTTCCCCAGAATTACCTCCTCACAGGTAGCAAGTAATAAGCAATAAATAAATCATCGATCGAAGAAAAAAATAAAACCAGAATTAACATAATTCTGGCTCTCAAAAATTTGTCGATAATTAAATGACTGGGAAATATTTCTTAGCTACAAAGAATATTAATACCATTTTGCGCTGAAATCGAGGCTGGTGGAGGATTAGAGATAACAGTAAAACTGCCACCATCATCATCATCGCCCCCTCCATAAGTAATAGTGCCACTAGTTGTTTCTACATATAAAATCTCATCTAACTCGTTTGTGGTTAATATTTGCGTTACTGCATAATTATTACAAAGCTCATCTCGTAGCTTGTTTAAGTCTCCATTATCAATAGTTTCGGTTAATTCCGCTGCTATAGTAACTCCCTGAATACTAAAAGCTAAAGTAGCAGCCATGAAATAAATAATTTTTTTCATACTTAATTAGAGGAAAAATTAGTTTTTTTACTTTCCTCCAAGTATATAAATAAACAAGTGATTCTACATCGATATTTATACGAATAAAAAAAACATAACCCTTCACATATTGTTTAAAAACAAACATATTATATTTAAATTGTATGAAGATGAATCTAAATATATTTTAAAAAAAAACTAAACGATACTTGTTAAATTAAAATACTCTATAAGAAAAATAAAAAAGAAGAAGTAAAATAATTATAACCTCATTAATTGCTACTTATTCCTTGCTAATCGCCACTTATTTCAAGTATTAAAGCTTAGAGCTTGGAGCTTTTGTTAAACTTATCTTTCGCTCTATAAAAAACTCCTTGTAACCTTTCTAGAATAGAGAGGAATGCAAGGAGTCTTAATTTGATGTATTGAGTATGTAAGTACTTGTCAGAAATCAATGCCAAGTATCGATTCAGACAACCAAGATTACATTAAACCTAACTGAGCAAGAATACCTTTACCAGTTAGTAGTTCGGTTGCTACAGCAATAACAAAACCTAGCATTGCTAAACGACCATTCCAAGCTTCTGCAAAAGCAGTAAATCCAAGTTTGTTTTCGTTTTCCATGATTTTAAAAATTATTACTCGTGTTAACAAAACTGTGCCGATGTCAAGCACTTGTAAATAAGTTTAACTATTTTCTCTGGAAGTTGCAACATTTATTCACAAAAAAAATTTACATAGCTTTATAAAGCGCGATCGCCTCATAATAGATAAAGAGAGTTTAAACGAACTTAAAGTCAAATAAATCAACTAAAATCAACTAAAATCAACTAATAGAGCGAAGATAGATAAGCCTTGATTATTAAAGAAACCTTAGAATTACTCGAATGGGAGCGTTTATGTCAGCACCTAGCTACTTTTGCAGCGACTAAGTTAGGGGCAATGGCTGCGCGGGGGTTAGTGCTGCCTAGTACAAAAGAAGAAAGCCTAATATTATTAGCACAAACCAAAGAAATTTATAATTTAGAGCAGCAACTAGATTCAGGTTGGACTTTTCAGGGTATTAAAGATATTGGCGACTGTTTGGAAAAAGCGAAAATAGGTAGATTGATTTCTGCTAAAGAACTTTTAGATGTAGCTACAACCTTAGCGGGAGTTCGCCGTCTACGCAGATTAATCGATGCCAAAGCCGAGGAAATGCCAGCTTTGAGTAAATTAATAGTTGATGTACGGACTTACCCAGAAATAGAACAAGATATACATCATTGTATAGACGATCGCGGAGAAGTAACCGAGCGTGCCAGTCCCAGAATAGGAGAAATTCGCGCAAAAATTAAAAACTTGAGGGAGAAAATCTACAAAATACTCCAAAATATTGTGCAAAAGCAAGGAGGAGCAATTCAAGAAGCGGTAATTACTCAAAGAGGCGGTCGCTTTGTTCTTCCCGTTAAAGCACCACAAAAAGATTCTATACCAGGAATTGTTCATGATACTTCTAGTACGGGTTCGACCCTATATATCGAACCTAACTCAGTGGTCGAACTAGGTAATCAACTCAAAACTAGCGAAAAACAAGAACAAAGGGAAATCGAAGCAGTTTTAAGAGCTTTAACCGAAAAAGTAGCTGCCGTACAAGAAGATTTAGAAAAACTATTAGCTGTAGCCACTATATTAGATTTAGCAACAGCCAGAGCGCGTTATAGTCTGTGGTTAGAAGCTAATCCCCCTCGCTTTATCGATAATCCCCCCCAAGAAACCATTACCCTAAGACGTTTACGTCATCCCCTCTTAGTTTGGCAACAAAAACATGAAGAAGGTACAACTGTAGTCCCTATTGATGTCAAAATCGACCCGAAAATTAGAGTAGTAGCAATTACTGGGCCTAATACAGGAGGAAAAACCGTAACCCTTAAAACCTTTGGTTTAGCAGCATTAATGGCAAAAGTGGGTTTATTCGTTCCTGCCAAAGAACCAGTAGAATTACCTTGGTTTGAACAAGTATTGGCAGATATTGGGGATGAACAATCTTTGCAGCAAAGTTTATCTACGTTTTCGGGTCATATTCGGCGCATTAGTCTTATTGTCGATGCTTTGGGTAAAGATGAATCAGGATTACATCAGTCCTTAATTTTACTCGATGAAGTAGGGGCAGGTACAGACCCCGCCGAAGGTAGTGCTTTGGCGATCGCCCTGTTAAAATATCTAGCAGGACGGGCTGTTTTAACCATTGCCACCACCCATTACGGAGAATTAAAAGCCCTTAAGTATCAGGATGAACAGTTTGAAAATGCCTCGGTAGAATTTAATGATGCCACGCTTCAACCTACTTATCGTTTATTATGGGGAATTCCCGGACGCTCTAATGCTTTATCTATTGCCCGTCGATTGGGTTTAAATCCAGATATCGTCGAAGCAGCAGAAGCGAGAGTAGGAGTTGGTGCTGGCGATGATGTCAATCAGGTAATTGCTGCATTGGAAGCACAAAGAAGAGAACAAGAGAAAAAAGCCCAAGAAGCTAGTAAGCTTTTAGCCCAAACCGAGCGTTTTTATGGGGAAGTATCTGCTAAAGCTTCTTCTTTACAAGAAAGGGAAAGAGAATTAAAGTTAGTCCAAGAAAAAACCATTCAACAGGAGATAGAGCGAGCTAAAGCCGAAGTAGCCCAAGTTATTCGTCAATTACAGCAAGGAGAAGCCTCTGCTCAAAAAGCCCAAAAAGCAACCGAGAAACTCAACCAAATTAGTCAAAAAGAATTAGCCAAAACTCAACCGAAAAAACCAGCCAAACCTAGCTATAAACCACAGATAGGGGAAAAAGTTAGAATACCTAGCTTGGGACAAACAGGAGAAGTATTGAGCATTGAAGAAGAACAAGAAACTTTAACGGTTCGTTTTGGCATTATGAAAATGACCGTATCTTTAACAGAGATAGAATCTTTAGATGGACAAAAAGTAGAAACTGCTCCCAAACAAAAATCTACCCCTTCTAAGCAGCTTCAAACAACTCAGTCTAAACCCCCTGTAACCATCAGAACATCAACAAATACGATCGATATTCGGGGTAGTAGAGTAGCTAATGCCGAGGTAGACTTAGAAAACGCCATTTCTAAAGCGATCGAATCAGGAGTTTTATGGATTATTCACGGCAAAGGAACAGGACGTTTACGTCAAGGGGTTCATGAATTTTTAGCCCAACACCCCCTAGTAGATAGGTTTGAGCTAGCACCGCAAAAAGAAGGTGGTTCGGGAGTAACTATTGCTTATTTGAAGTAAATGAACTACTAGCTATAAGTCAATAGTCGTTAGTTGTTAGTTATTAGTTATTAATCGAGATCGAGAACTGATTTTTGAATGCCCAGAAAACAGCCAACTAATCTAACAATTTTATTTGCTGACTAATTTTTGCGTGCAGTTTCTTTAAACTAGATAGGTCGTTCCAAGAGTTAGAGTTGATGCGACGACAGGTATGAATTTGCTCCAATTTACGTTCTAGTTGCTTAGCTATTTCGATCGCCTGACTTCCTAATTCTTCTATTTGTCTTTTTTGATATAAATCGAGAACTTTACCCCGTATCACCTGTAGGGTAGCCTCTTCACCATGGTTACCTGGGTTAATTCGCCAGAGTAATAATAATCTCTCTTGCTTACAATAACGCTCTAGCTCCCCTTTATAAACTTGTTTTACAGGAATATTGGGGAGATTAACCAAACGTTTTAGTTCTTTGACAATTCCTTCGAGGGTGTTGTTAGATACTGGCTCGATCGATAATTTTACGTTACCATTTTGACTCCAAGTAATGCGATTATTACTAGGGGATCTTTCTAAATGAATTCTTCCATTTCCAGACACTAAAATTCTCGCTAATAGCTCTTTCCAGAGTAATTGTGGTGGTAAAGAAGCTAAAAATCTGGGAGGAGCAGACATATACTTAGGCTGCACATCCAACTCCAAATGCGGTTGAACCGATTTGCGATCGCTATATTTTGGAGTTGTCGATTTAGTAGCAGCTTTAGCACTAATTTCCTCGTTAGATTCTTCTTCTTCCTCTGGATTATCCAAAATTAAAGTTGGTCTTTCTTGGAGCATCGATGAGCCATGGGACATAGCTGAATTTGGCGATCGAGAACGTCGGGAATAAGCAGAAAGAATTAGTTGATGAGTTTTTGCATCTATTGGTTTGGTGGAAATAGAATTGACTTGGTGAAGACAACTAGAGCGAACACGATCGATCGCCTTGACATTATCGAGATTAACCAACCCTAGAGTTAGATGTTTATCTTGGAAATTAAGAGGAATTACTTGGTAAGATATACAATCTTGAAGAGGTAAAATATTATCTATTAAATCGAATATTTGTTGAGGATTGGTACTAGACCAATTAATCCTGTTCGTATAAGAGTTTTTTACTGTTGGCGATTTAGTCCGATCGGGATGTTTAGCTTGGGACATGATTGACCCTATATTAGTATTATATATCCCTGATTATAAGTAAGGATTTTTACTTAGGCAATACGTAAATTAACTTAAGATTCAGTCAAGTAACTCTGCTAATTGATGTTGCTGCCAAAGATCTTTATATAAACCAGTGGTTTCGACTAACTCTTGGTGAGTGCCAGTCTGCACGATCTGTCCTTGTTCCATAACGAGCAAGCGATCGGCGGTAGCTGCTGCCGATAGCTGATGGGAAATAAAAATTACAGTTTTTTTGTCTCTTTCTGTAGAAAGATTACTGAGAATTTGAGTCGCAGTTTGATTATCTACACTAGAAAGGGCATCATCTAAAATGAGAATGGGAGCTTCAATTAATAAAGCTCTAGCTAAAGAAGTTCGTTGTCTTTGACCACCAGAAAGAGTAATTCCTCTTTCTCCGACTATTGTTTCATACTTTTGTGGAAAATTGATTATTTCTGGATGAATTTGAGCTTTTTTGGCTGCGTATTTTACTTCCAAGCTTTCACTTAATGGTTCGCCATAACGGATGTTATTTTTGATGGTCGTACTAAAGAGAAAACTATCTTGAGGAACATAGGCGATCGCCCGACGTAAATCTTGTAATCTCAATTGGGTAACATCATAATCGTCTAAAAACAGTTGTCCCGAGCGAACTTCTAACAAACGGGGAATGAGATTGGCTAAAGTAGATTTACCCGCACCAATAGAGCCAACAATGGCAACGGTTTCTCCTGGGTAAATAGTAAAATTAATATTTTTTAAAGCGGGGGTATTAGAACCAGGGTAAGTATAAGTAAGATTACGGAAAGTAATTTTGCCGTCTACTTGTTCGAGGGGTAGATAGACAGCTTCGGGGGAATTACGTACCTTAGCTTCGGCAGAAAGAATAGCTTCAATGCGATCGATACTTACTTCTCCTCTTTGGTAGGTAGTAATGGTAAATCCCAACAAGGCTGTAGGAAAGACTAATCTTTCTAGATATAAAAGGAGAGCGACAAAATCCCCCACAGTAATTTCCCCAGAGGCGATCGCCCCCGTACCGAACCACAATAGCAGTAGTAAACTTAGATAAGAAAGCCCTTCTACCAAAGGAAACAATAAATTTCTGGTTCTTGCCAAAGACAAATTAGCCGAGAGTAACTGCTGATTTCTTTGTTTAAAAGCTTTTCTTTCCTGGGTTTCTTGAGCATAAATTTTAATTAGAGCCATGCCACTAATATCTTCTTGGATTAATTCGCTCAAAGCAGACAGTTTTTCTTGGACATTGCGTTGAAACTGTTGTAATTTACCGCTAAATAATCTTACGGTAATAATCATCAGGGGATAAATTCCAATGGCGATAAGAGTTAAACGACCACTAATTGCCAACATCGCAGGAAAGGTTAAACCATAAGCAAAAACAATATTGATCGAACTAAGTAATGCAAAACCGAGCAAACGACGAATATTATCTACATCACTAGTAGAGCGATTCATCAAGTCGCCAGAGGTATTAATGGCAAAATATCCAGGTTCTAGAGATAATAAATGGCGAAAAATTCTTTGTTTAATATCAAACTCTACTTTTCGTCCTATCCCAAAAATTAAGATACGAGAAAGCATCCTAATGAGCCACATCAAAGAAGCGAGAACTAACAATAAGACGGCATAACCCGATAAGTCTTGAAAACTAAAATTATTACTAAGTTCATCAATACTATCTCTAATTAAGGAAGGAATATATACGCTAACAGCATTTACAACGAACAAAGCAACAATACCAAAAAGAACCATGCGCCAGTGAGGACGTAGATAAGCTGCCAGTTTTTTTAGCCTTGAAGTTGCCATAGAATCGAATTAACAATTTTTAAGATAAAGATTTTTCAATAAAAAATTTGCTTTGGATTGAAGAAGTAGTTAGGATGCTTATTACTTCAAATTCAATTTTGCAGTTAAGAGTTAAAATCTTAACCCTTAAGGGTAAAGAGATTCAACGTCTTCTGCTTCCCAATACAGCTTAACAGAGAAAAAGTTATGAAAATTCTCATGCTTTCTTCCATCTTTCCCTATCCACCTACTAAAGGAAGAAAGCAACTAAGAACATTTCATTTACTAAAATATTTGAATAACTCTCATCAGGTTACTCTCGTGACTCAGAGTGACGAAACAATTAGTGATGAAAAAATCGAGATTTTAAAATCTCAAGTAGCCGAGTTAGTTGTTTTTCCTAGAGAACAAGCAGGAGAATCAGCAAATATTATCAAAAAAGCCAAAAGAATAGGTACTTTTATCCAGCAAGGAACACCACCAGAAATACTTAAAACTTATTCTACTGCGATCGCTAGCTGGGTGAAACAAGCAGTTGAGTTAAATAACTTTGAGGTTATTGTCTGTGAAAATAGCATTGATGAAATCTATCTAAATGCTGATTGGCGTGAAACTATCGGAACAGTAATTAACATTCATAGTTCTGAATATGGCAAATATAAGCAACAGTTAGAAACAGGAGATTCGGAAAATGAGTTAAAAGATACCATTAATTTAGGCTTGTTACGCCGTTACGAACAGGGCTATCTGAGAAAATTTTCGCAAATTATTACGGTTACAAGCAAGGACAAACGAATAATAAAAGAGTTAGAACCCCAAACCCCAATTACCATTATTCCTAATGGGGTAGATTTAGCCAAGTTTCCCCGTCGGCAGAGCGATTGCGGTGGGCAAAATATCGTATTTGTTGGCAATATGGATCGTCCAGCTAATATCAATGCTGTTAGATTTTTAGCTTTAGAAATATTTCCCGCTATTCTCGAACGCTACCCCGAAGCTACTCTTAAAATAGTTGGTGCTAGACCCGTTGCTGAAGTACGAGAATTCGACTCTCTACCCCATATTGAAGTAACAGGAGAAGTAGAATCTGTAGTTGAATATTTACACCAAGCAACAATGTGTGTCTTACCAATGCGACAAGGCTTTGGTTTAAAAAATAGAACCTTAGAAGCTATGGCAATGGGTGTACCAGTAGTCGGTAGCGATCGCGCTTTATCTGGGTTGCAAGTCGATGGTGCTAGTATTCCCTTACGGGCAATGCGTGCTAATAAACTAGAAGAATATATTTATGCTATTGGCCGTCTTTTTGCCGAACCCAAATTACGGGAAAAACTTTCGGTGAATGGACGTTCTTTAGTAGAGAACGAATACACTTGGAAGAAGCTGGGTCAGCGATACGAACAAGTATTACTCGATGCCTATAAGTCAGTAAAGACTTAATCACTTAAAAAGTGTAAATCTAAATTAATTTATATGTCTGAAATACAAATAGCTGCCATCATTTGCACCCACAACCGCGATCGCTATTTAGGTGCTGCCATAGATAGTTTATTATGCCAAGAAGGGGATAATTATGAAGTATTAGTAATTGATAATGCTTCGAGCGATCGCACTAAAGAAGTAGTAGAAGCTCGTCTAAAAGATCCGCGAGTGAAATATTATTACGAACCCATTTTAGGTCTTTCTGTGGCGCGTAATCGGGGTGCAAAAGAAACCACAGCACCAATTTTGGCTTATCTAGATGACGATGCCGAAGCTTCCCCTCAATGGCTCAAAGCGATCGCTCAAGCTTATCGAGACAATCCCCAATTAGCGATCGCAGGCGGTAAAGTTACTTTAATTTGGCCTGAAGGAATTACTCCACCTGAATGGATTTCCGAGGAGATGGCAGGAGGACTTGGTTTATATAATTTGGGCGAAGAAGTTGTTTATATAGATAATCCCAATTTAACTCCTAGAGGTCTAAATTATTCTCTCCGCAGAACATTTCTGGAAAAAATTGGCGGTTTTGACCCCAATTTAGGCAGAGTGGGCAAAAACTTGCTTTCTAATGAAGAATTGTATATGACAGAATTAGCTCTCAAACAGGGATGGCAAGTGGCTTATTTGCCAGATGCTCTAGTTGCTCATAATGTTGCAGTAGAAAGGACAAAACCAGGCTGGTTTCTCAGTCGGAGTTGGTGGCAAGGAGTCAGCGAATGTTATCGCGAAGAAATAGCAGGAAGAACGGGTTTAGGTCAGTTTAATCGGGGTGGAGAAAGACTAATAAGGGGCATATATAAGGCAATTAAATACTATAACGATCCTGCTTTGCGCTTCGATAATTTAACTTATGCTTATGGACAAATAGGTTATCTTAAGGCAGTATGTCAAAATCTGTTGGGGATATCTGGTTGGTCTAAGAAATAGGTAGTGGTTAGTAGGTAGTAGGTAGTGGGTAGTAAGTAAGAGGTAATAGGTAAGAAATGTTAACAACTAACAACTAACAACTAACAACTAACAACTAATAACTAATAACTAACAACTAATAACTAATAACTAATAACTAACAACTAACAACTATTTATGAAAAAAGCACTCATTTGTGGTATCTCTGGTCAAGATGGTTCTTATTTAGCAAAGTTGTTGCTAGAAAAGGGCTATATTGTCTGTGGAACGTCGCGAGATGCTCAAGTATCTTCTTTTCGTAATCTTTTACGTTTGGGTATTAGGGAAAAAGTTCAATGTGAATCCCTCGTGCCAACAGATTTCCGTAGTGTCTTACAGGTAATTAGTAAAGTTAAGCCCGATGAAATTTATAACTTAGCAGGGCAAACCTCTGTCGGTCTTTCTTTTGAACAACCAGTAGAAACATTAGAAAGTATTGCTACAGGTACGCTCAATTTTTTAGAAGCAATCCGTTTTATTGGCGCACCAATTAGATTTTATAATGCTGGTTCGAGTGAATGTTTTGGGGATATTGGCGATCGCCCTGCGGATGAGAATACTCCTTTTCGCCCCAGAAGTCCTTATGCGGTGGCAAAATCTACGGCTTTTTGGCAAGTAGCTAATTATCGCGAAGCCTATAATATTTTTGCTTGTTCGGGTATTTTATTCAATCACGAATCTCCTTTAAGACCTACTAGATTTGTCACTCAAAAAATTATCGCTGCTGCGGTGGCGATCGCTAAAGGTAGTCAAGACAAACTCCATTTGGGTAATATTTCTGTCAAACGGGACTGGGGTTGGGCTCCAGAATATGTAGAAGCAATGTATCTAATGCTACAACAAGATCGACCCGATGATTATGTGATTGCGACAGGAAAAAGTTATTCTTTAGAAGAATTTGTCATCGAAGCATTTAGTTGTCTCGGTCTTAATTGGCAAGATCATGTAGTGACGGATAATAGTTTATTGCGTCCTACCGATTTAGCTGTAAGCAAAGGTAATCCGAACAAAGCGAAAGAAAAATTAGGTTGGCAAGCCAAATTCAAAATGCCCGATGTAGTTAGAATGATGGTAGAAGCTTATTAGGAGTCGCGCAAAAATAACTTGCCAGTCAAAGAATAATTAAGGAAGAAGATAATAGTTCCATTCTCCATGAAAACTTTCTCGAACAAGATTCAAATTCTCAAAGTCTCGATCGCTAATTTTAATTCCAGTTGGGTATTCCTTTTTATCTAATTTTGCTTTGATAGTAAGTCCCCCCTTTGTGGTAGTATTACTGAATTTATTCCTAAATCAGAAACTTATTTTTGCGCGACTCCCAAATGATAGTTTCTAAAAAGCTAATAGCTGATAGCTAAGAGCTAATAGCTACGAACAGTATTATTTTGTACGTCATTACTTAAATCGGCAACGCCTATTCTTTTAACATCCAAAATCCTGCCAGAGAATCCGATTGAGAAGTTGATTGCACTGCTAAGAAATGAACTCCATTAGCTTGTTCTTTTGATTTAGCAAATTCTTTGGCTTCTGCTATTGTCTTAGGGTTAGTTAAATTAACCAAAATCCAGTTATCACTAACTCCTGTTTCTAGAAGTAACCTCGGTAAAGTCCCTGTTTCTAAGGTTAGCCAACCCATTTCTAAGCCAGACATCCAAGCAGCAAAGGGTATAGCGCGGGGAGAATAAATAATCAATCCAGGGATTTTAATATCAGAGGATAGTTCTGCTAAAGATAGGGGAAAAGCTTCACTGAAAGAAACATCCCATTCCTTAATGTCAGCAAAAGCTTCCGCTTCTAAACTAACGAATGCCCATTTATCACCTCTATCTCCTCTAACTGCATCGGGTAAAGCGATCGCATTCATAGCTGGATATTTGACTGAGGCAGATCTAGCTGCTTTAGCATCATATCCTGGTTCTTGAGGATAAACCTCTTTCATTCGCTTGTCTAAAAGTTGATTGAGAGCATAAGTGCGACGACTGGGAAGAGGAACGATCCCCGCATCTTCACAAGCTTTGGTAATCATATTATTCATCTGACGACGAAAGAAACGAATTTTTTGGGGAGGTGTTGGTGCTGCTTTAATTGCGGTTTCAATAGCCTCTCGTAACCAGAGCGAATTAACTGTCTGATTAGAACAATATTGAGCATACTGAAATAGGGAATCTAGAGAGCGATCGATGCTATTAGGACTTTCACAAATTACGACTTCCCATAACTTTTTGTTATTTTCATCTAAAATTGGACGGGAATAAAAGTCTAATTCCCAAATTGTTTTACCCATTACTCTTTTTCTTATTCTTAGCCTTTATTGTTCTACTTTTAGACTAGATCGAAATTAGATCTCTTGTTGAAGTTCTTCAACTTTTTCCAAAGCACTCCGAGCATATTCTTCTCTTCCTTCTTTTTGATAGAGTGTAGCAGCTTTAGTGTAAGCTTCAATGGCTTTTTGCTGCTGATTTTCTTCTAAAGCTAGAGTAAAGGCTTCGGCATAATGAACATCGGGGTTATCGGGGTGAATGGCAATGGCTTTAGTATAATCGGCAATAGCTTTTTCGTATTGACCCAAACTGGCAAAAGCAATACCTCGATTCACATAGGCATCAAAATATTGAGGAGCAATACTAAGAGCGCGATCGAAATCTTGTACTGCTAGTTGATATTCTGGTTCTGATAAAGAAGAATAAGCCATACCCCTGTTGACATAAATCTGAACCATTTGTTTTTCAGAAGCATTTTCCATTGCTTTGGTGTAGCTGTCGATCGCTTGCTCGTATTTTTTGTCCCGAAAATAAATAACTCCTCGGTTGATATAAGCATTGGTTTTCTGAGCAATATCCGATTCTGGATTCTCTATTATTTTGGTAAAATGTTCGATTAGTTCTAGATCGGCAGGTTCGTCACCTCGATGGTGATAATGTTTGGCTAAAATTTTTACTTTAGGCTTAAAATCTTCTGGTGATACTAAGGCAGTATCGACTACTTTAGGTGGTTGAGAATCAGCCGAATCAGTAGTAGCTGGTTGCTCTATTTCTGCTTGGGCTATAGCTTCCGAATCAGTAGTAGCTGGTTGCTCTACTTCTACTTGGGCTATAACTTCCGAATCGGTAGTAGCTGGTTGCTCGACTTCTGCTTGGGCTATATTTGCCGTTAGGTATGGTTGACAAGTATTTCTAGCTGTTTGAGCTTCTTTTGTCTGAAGATTTTTAAAGACAGAATTATCTCTTAGTTGATTGCATCCCGCACTGAGCCAATCTTCCCAATTTCCTCCTTGCCAGAGTCTAACCGCGCCGTTTTTACTACCACTAATAATTTGTTTGCCATCGGGACTAAAAGCAATTGCTTGAATTTCTTCTTTTACTGACAATGTTTCTAGGGGGCTACCATCTTTAGCCCATAAACGGATAGTTCCGTCGGCACTACTGCTGGCGAAAGTTTGACCATCAGGGTTAAAGGCAACTGAAGTTATGCTTTTCTGGTATCCAGATAGAGTTGTCAAAGAATAGTCTTCTAGTTCCCATTTTCTGACTTTACCATCTGTACCACCAATAATAACAGTTTCGCCATCAGGGCTATAAGCAACAGAAGTAATCAGATTTTTACCGATATTTAAAGTCTGGATTGATTTTCCATCTAAATCCCATAAGCCGAGAGTGCCATCTTTCCGACTACCAGTAAGCATTGTCGTACCGTCGGGACTAAAACTAACAGAATCGATTTCACTTTGATGACCTCTTAGGGTAAGAATGAGATTACCATTTAAGTCCCATAATCTGGCAGTTTTATCTTGATTGCCCGTTAAAATATATTTTCCGTTAGGACTAAAGGTAACAGAAGTGATACTGCTTTTTTTGTCACGAAAAGTTTCTTTATAATTACCTTGGGCATCTAATAGCTTAATTGTCTGGCGATCGACTATAACAGCAATAGTCTTACCGTCAGGACTATAAATAACTCGATTAACATTCTCATTAGGTAAGAGTTGACTGGCAAGGTTGCTTTTTCCCGACCATAATCTTATTCCCTTACCGTCACTACTAACGATAAATTGTTCATCTTGGGGACTTACTGCTACCGAGTGAACGCTGTTTTCATGCTTGAAGAAATGAGAGTCTGAAGCTGTATCGATCGCCTGACGTAAACTTGACTTAACTGAAGTAGATATATCGATCCAAGGTACTAGATTAGCAATCCGCTTGTTTTGCTCTGTTGTATTAACAGCTACTACTAAAGCCTTAACTGGGTCTTCAGATAGCATAGATTCTGCTTCAGCAGCATTAGCATTGATGGATTTTTGTTGTAGCTTTAGCCAAACTACACTAGCTATACCGCCAAGAATAAGGATTATTCCCCCTATTAATACAAAATTCCAGGAAGAATTTCGCTGTTTTCGGGGAAAATCGCTCATTAAAAATTTTTCTTTTGTTTTGCCTTTGTCTGACCACATATATTTGAATAATAGTTTTTTCTTTTGAAACTTCTGTTTAAGCTTGATAGCAAGGAAATTATTAAAAATTGAAGGATAAAATTACTGGTATATTAAGTTTTTATTTTCGCACAATACTCCTCCTAACTTGCTTACTTCATCATTAATCTAACGATAATTAAATTATTCTAAATATTAAAGCAAGCCTTATCTCATGACGATAGAGCTTGCTTTAGGTTACTGAAAATTAGTAAACAATAAGAGATGGTTACAGGTTAGAGGCACAAAAATTTAGTGGAAAGCTCTCTACCCTAAAATAATGGGGCGAAAAAACTTCCTTTGTACCTCTTCCTTAATTCTGAGAAGCCTATTTGACCTCTGTCCATTCGGTATGGAAAAATTCACCTCTGGGTTTATCGGTTCTTTCATAAGTATGCGCGCCAAAATAATCTCGTTGAGCTTGAGTCAGATTTTGGGGTAAGCGCGATTGACGATAGCTGTCAAAATAGTCCAAAGAAGAACTAAAAGCAGGGACGGCAATACCTAAATTGTTAGAAACAGCTAACACTTCTCGCCAAGCAGCCTGACGATCGAGGATTGTCTGTTTGAATTCTGGTGCTAGCAATAAATTAGGTAAATTGGGATTGTCAATAAATGCTGATTGAATCTTGCCTAAAAATCCAGCCCTAATAATACAGCCACCTTTCCAAATACGAGCGCATTCACTCAAATTCAAATTAAAATCAAACTCCGCGGAGGCTTTACTCAATAATGCCATTCCTTGAGCATAGGAACACATTTTCGAGCAGTAAAGAGCATCTCTCACTTTATTAATGAAAGCTTGTTTATCTCCTTCGTATTTACCCGTAGGTCCCGATAACTGCTTAGAAGCTGCTACCCGTTCGTCTTTGTAGGCAGACATAACACGAGCATTAACCGCAGCATAGATAGTAGGAATTGGCACGCCCAACTCCAGAGAGCTCACTACCGTCCAGCGACCTGTCCCTTTCTGTCCCGCAGCATCCAGAATTGAATCTACTAAAGGTAAACTGGTTTCGGGATCGATATATTTAAAAATATCTGCGGTGATTTCGATCAAAAAGGAATTTAACTCATCGGTAGTATTCCACTCGGCAAATACTTCATGCAACTGTTGATGGTCTAACCCCAAGCCATTTTTGAGTAAATCGTAGGCTTCGGCAATAAGTTGCATATCACCGTACTCGATGCCATTATGTACCATTTTCACATAATGTCCCGCACCACGAGGGCCAATATAGGTAACACAAGCACCATCATCAACTTGAGCAGCAATTTTGGTTAAAATTGGTTCTAGCTCTTTATAAGCTGCCTCCGTACCTCCTGGCATTAAACTAGGGCCATTAAGTGCGCCTTCTTCGCCACCACTGACTCCCATACCGACAAAACCAAATCCAGTTGCTTCTAGATCGTTGGTGCGTCTTTCTGTATCTTCATAAAGAGAGTTACCGCCATCGATAATCATATCCCCCTCATCTAGAAGGGGTTTGAGTTGTTCGATGACTGCATCTACTGGTCTACCCGCTTGAACCATTACTAAAATTTTGCGGGGACGTTCTAAAGCTTGCACGAATTCTTCTAGAGAATAGGCAGCTTTAACGTCTTTATCTTTGGCTCTTTCTGCCATAAATTTTTCGGTTTTGGCACTAGTGCGATTGTATACAGCAATAGGAAAGCCACGACTTTCTACATTGAGAGCTAGGTTTTCGCCCATTACTGCTAGACCGATTACGCCGAAAGTTCTTTTTGTCATAGGATTGCGCTTAATCTGAAGAGTCCATCATCTTTCAGACTAGCGCGCCTATGAAGTAATCTTCTGTAAAAAAGGTATTAAGTTTAGATTCTATTTAGATTAGATTTTGGGGATCGCTCTCAACAATCTCGGCGATCGAAAAATTCAGAAGTTACACAAGTCAAGAAGTTCAAGGGATTAATTAAGTTTCTCACCCTCTAAATCCTTAATATTTAAAATATTTAAAATTTTATTGCCGATCGAGATAAGTATCGTAAATAAACCGATACACTCAGTTAGTAGTGAGTAATGTAAATTAATTTAGAAAGCGGTTTTATGGCTTACTACTGGTATAAAGCATTTCATTTAATTGGGATCGTAGTTTGGTTTGCAGGTTTATTTTATTTAGTACGTTTATTTGTATATCATGCTGAAGCTGCCCGAGAACCAGAACCAGCCCAAAGTATCCTCAAAAAACAATATGTAATCATGGAGAAACGCCTCTACAACATCATTACTACTCCTGGGATGTTGGTAACAGTGGCGATGGCAATTGGTTTAATTTCCACAGAACCAGAAATTCTCAAGTCTGGTTGGCTACACTTTAAGTTAGCTTTTGTCGCGCTCTTAATTGGCTACCACCATTATTGTGGGCGCATCATGAAAAAATTGGAAAAAGATGAATGTAATTGGACGGGGCAACAATTTAGAGTTTTAAATGAAGCACCAACGTTGTTATTGGTAATAATCGTGCTTTTGGCTGTCTTTAAAAATAGTTTGCCACTAGACTTAACTACTTGGACGATCGTGGCTTTAGCAATTACTATGGCGGTTAGTATTCAACTTTATGCCAAAAAACGGAGAAAAGATAAGGAAAGGCTAGCAGAAGTCGATCGCGAACCAGAATTAAGTAAATCTATTTAGGGATTTCGCGAAATCCTCTTACAAGATTTCTTGTTTTTCTTTGGTTTTGCATAATTCAATCAGACGATCGAAATCATAATCATTTACTAATTCCTCTAAAGCGTGGCTAAATGCTCGTGTTTTGGGGGAATTTTTTTGATTAATTGCCAAAATAGATAAGTACTTAAGCAAAATTATTTGTACATTCCCTTTTTCCCTAACCCCTAACACCTAACACCTAACACCTAATCGCGATCTCAACTATCCAATTAATTTTGCACGACTACTTAGTTAAGTTTTTGGCTGCTATGGTTACTCCAGACTCAATTTTATTCGGCATTTTGCCATCCTTCGATCGAGGTTAATAAAATATTGACCAGAGGATGATTGACAGCTTCTTTAAAGGCTTCTGTGCCTCCAGCTTTGAGGGCATTGATTACTTTTGCTTTTAATGTCGGATTTTGTTCGATTTGGTCAATTGCTTCCCCGACAACTACCATTTTCTCTTTGTTTGTTGATGTAGGGTAAGTTTTAGACAAATTTTCTAGAAGTTGCTGAATTTCCGTTGTTGCATCAGCTAAGTTTTGCTTCTCGGCTTCGTTAATTTCTCCTGCAATTTTGGCATTTCCCTTTATGTCACCACCTCTCATACTACCAATACCAAATTTTCCGCTTTGTTCGTAGTAGTTTTCTGACTTTATATCGCGCTTCTCGCTAGCCATATTTGTATCTCCTTGATTGGTATAATTATTTTCGACATGAAAGCTAGAGTGATTTAGTGCAGTGCAGAACATCTGTGTCATACTTTTAATTTCTTTTATAGTTTTTTCTTGTTCTTCTAATCGGACTGCTTGTTCTATAAATAATCTTTCTTTAAATAATCTTTCTTTTTGTTCGCTCTCGGATAAACCTTTATATTGATTATAAGTATCAAAATATTCTGCATTTAAGCGAGACTTATCCGCCTTAGGTGCAGTTTTAAGTCTTAGCAATAAATTATCTTCTCCCTTGACTTCCATTGAAGCGAATTGGAGGTTAGCTTCGGGATTATTTTCGGCTAACTGTTTCCAAGAAATGGCTATTGCTCTGGGGTCTACTCCTTGATTATGATAGAGGTCGAGGGTATCAAAAATAGGCTTGATAAAATCGGCGAAGTCTCCATCTTCAAATACTTCTGACCTATTATCGGGTTTTCGACAAGGTTCGGGGTTTTCTTTAGTAGGTAGACGCATAAAGATATATTCACATCTCACCCCATTCAATACGGTACTTGAATTAATTCCCCAATCTTCAATAAATGCACCTGTGAGAGTAGCTCCTGTAAAGTCTGTTCCGTCTAGCTGTGTTTGTATCAGTTTAGCTCTAGATAAATCTGCATCCTGTAAATTAGCTTCACTCAAATTGGCATCAATAAAGCTGGCATCTTTTAAATCTGCTCCCTGCAAATTAATACCTTGTAATTTTAGACCATCAAAATTATTGTCAATTCCTTTGCCGATAAGCCACTGTCTTACTTGAGTATTTTTAAGATATGTATCTCCAGGGCGAACGCGATCTAACATTTTCGCTCCATACCAATGAACACGAGTAAGGGTAGCTCCTCTTAAATCCGTACTTTTTAGTCGAGCTTCCCTGAAATTGGCATTAGTTAAATTTGCATCTCGAAAACTCGTACCTTTTGTAGCAGCAAAAGCAATGGCAAAATAGCGTACCCAAGCATCTCTTTCATCACCTCTCATCGCACGCCAGCCAAGGTACACTCCTACACTTCCTACTGCTACTGCTACTGCTACTGCTACTGCTACTGCTACTGCTCCTGCTACTGCTCCTGCTACTGCTCCTGCTACTGCTCCTGCTACTGCTCCTGCTACTGCTACTGCTCCTGCTCCTGCTCCAATCCCGCGACGTATAACAACAATCAAGAAGAGGACTAGTACTATTAAACTAACCCAACCTATAGTTTGATTTTCTGTGCTAGAAGTATCAAAAATGAATGAAACCAAAGCACCCGCTAACCCTGATACAAATCCTGATATACCAGCCAGCAACCAGGAAAGAAGAGCTAAAAATGTTGCCCAACGCCTCTGTAGTCCGCACTTCGCCCCAGTAAAATTAACCCCAACCAAAGTAGCACCAGTAAAGTTTGTACTACGTATATCGGCTTCACTAAAGTCTGCCCCTGAAAGGTTTTCGCCTTGAAAAGATTGTCCTCTAAGATTTTCTCCCCTGAAATCTCTTCTGCCTTCTGCATATCTCTTCAGTACTTCCCTAGCTTTCATTACTTAGCTTTTTGCTTAGTTTCTATCTAATGTATCGAAACTGAAGCCTATTTGAAATAAAGATAATATTTATTAAATAAGCCCACCCTAACAAATAACCTATACGGGCGAACCACCCCTAACCACGGTCCGGGCGGTTCGCGAACCGCCCCTAACCACCCCGACAAGAAGTCTAATATATAATAGAGCCGTATTCTATCTTCAATTTGCTTATGGCTCCTTTGCCAGAATATCAACCAAAAAAGCTATCTTTAGGCCCTTTAGAAACGGAAGTACTAGAAATCGTCTGGCAATTAAAAAGTGCCACTGTCAAACAAGTACACGATCGCATTTTAGCCGATCCCGAACGAGAATTAGCCTACACTTCTGTCACCACTGTCTTACGTCGCCTAACCAGTAAAGGTTGGTTGCGTTGTTCTAAAAAAAATAGAGCTTTTTATTGGAAACCTACAATATCTAAAGAACAAGCCACAGCTTTAAAATCTTATAACCAATTACATGATTTTTTGGCTGTAAGTAATCCCGATGTTGTTGCTTCTTTTGCCGATAGTTTAGATACTGCTAGTTTAGAACAAATTGAGGCGATCGCAGATCGACTTAAATCTATTCGCGCCCGCAGAGAGGAGCAAAAATAATGCACCTAGTTATGATTGTGTTGTCTCTGGCAATAGCCTGGTTATTAAGAATAGAAACCATCGAGTCACAACGGACTTGGGGTGAAAGATGGCATCAAGCACTTTTTTACTTTCTTTTTCCACCGCTATTGTTGCTAACTACAGCTATTTCTGTCATTGCTATGGGTTTTCGTGGAGAAATGCTCGGCATGAAAGCTAGTTGGCTTAGTTATCTTATTTCAGTTGCTTTTATTTTAAATGCTATTTTTTTGTTAATAAAATTAGCTTGTCAAGGATATCAATCTATTAAAAAAGTTCATACTTATAAAAGTCAAGTAGTTATCGATCGCACTGCTAGAATTCTAGAAACCGACTTTCCTTATAGCGCGCAAATAGGTTTTTGGCATTCGGAATTAGTAGTCAGTGAAGGATTATTAAAATCTCTCGACTCGGAACATTTAAACGCCGTATTAGCTCACGAACAAGCTCATGTATATTACCACGATACATTCTGGTTTTTTTGGTTGGGTTGGTTGCGACATTTAACCCCATGGTTACCCAATACAGAAGCTTTATGGCAAGAACTTTTATTATTAAGAGAATTAAGAGCAGATAGAAAAGCAGCAGAACAAATCGATCCCCTAATCCTGGCAGAATCTTTATTAAAAGTGGCACGAGATACCGTTCAAGAAACGGCGATCTTATCTGCTAATTTCAGTTGCACCGTTCCTAAATCTAGATTGGAAGAAAGAATTGATTTTTTACTCGAAGAACCAACTTTAGTTTCTCCTGCTTCTTGGCAAAACTGGAGTTGGACAATATTATCTTTTGCTCCTCTAATAACAATCCCCTTGCATGGCTAATTGCCATTTTATTTATTTAAAATACACTGGTATTAAGTAATAACAAATTTAATTGGATCGTGGTGCTTTGCGAAGCGTCTCTAGTTTATTCTATCTGTTACCTAATCGAGAAAGATGGGCAGTTTAACTAAATTTTTGCGTCATCTTAACTGGGTAACGCTCAAAAAAATGATCGTTTACGCTGCGCAAAGACGGCTGACAGGTTTAGCAGCAGAAATGGCATACCATGCTATGTTAGGGCTATTTCCTGCCATTATCGCTATCCTGACAGCAATTAGTATATTTGAGCAATCGATCAAGGCGAACTTAGGAATTTTAGCGGTTCGTTTTGCCGATTTATTACCCCTACAAGTTTGGAATTTATTATTAGATTTTACCAAAAAAGTAAAAATAGAAGAAGAAAAAAGCTGGTTTTCTCTTAGTTTCATTGCTGCTATTTGGATATTTTCTGGAGTCTTAAGCGCAGCTATGAATGCTCTAGATCAAATTCATCAAGTAAAACCACCAGAAAAACGTCCATTTTGGAAGTCTAAGTTAATTGCAATTTTATTAACGATAGGAACAATTATTTTATTAATTGTAGCTTCATTTTTACTATTAATTGGAGATTTTTTACTACAAGTTGCGATCGATCAAAATTGGCGAGAATTATTATTAATAGTTTGGAAAATCTTAACAGTTATTATCATCTTAATGATTGTAGGCATTACTATCTCATTAATTGCTAAAATCGCTCGCCAAGTAAGACAAAAAAATATCCATCGAGAAAAAGCTCCTTTGATTCCTGCTTTAATTATTATTAGCGCAATCTTAACTCAGATAGTACATTCCTTCTTTCTTTTTGTCCGTAGTTTAATTATTAATGCTGACGTTAAACAAAGAGTTATCGATTTATTGTTAAGTGTTTGGAGACTTTTAAGTTTTCCCGTAGCTTTGAGTATAGTCGCTATTACTTTTGCTTTTATTTATCGTTTTGGTAATAGTCGTTGGCGATCGAGCAATCCCATTTTACCAGGAGCTATTATAGCAGCTATTTCTTGGGCGATCGTCTCTGGGGCATTTCGTTTGTATGTCTATCATTTCGGACAATATCATAAAATCTATGGTGCAGTCGGAGTTGTTATTGTCTTGATGTTATGGCTTTATCTTAGTTCGTTGGTCATGTTACTAGGAGATCAATTAAATGCAATTATAGGAGAAGCAATAACTAAAAAATTAAAAAGTAATAAGCAGCAAGAGGAAGAGAAATAAAACTAGGTAGCATAAAAAAATGATGCTGTTTTAGTTTAGTAAACTTACTCCAGAGAGCCTTCTGTAATCTGGGTCTAATTATCGTTACAATCTAAAGAGATATAAACAAAATACAGAAGTTGCATGATTCCTACCGTTATCGAAAGTTCTGGGCGCGGTGAACGCGCATTCGATATTTACTCTCGTTTGCTCAGAGAGCGTATTGTTTTTCTAGGACAACAAGTTACTGATGAGATAGCTAACTTAGTTGTAGCTCAATTGCTTTTTTTGGAAGCAGAAGACCCAGAAAAAGATATTTATCTTTACATTAATTCTCCTGGTGGTTCTGTTTCTGCGGGTATGGGGATGTTTGATACTATGAATCAAATTCGTCCTGATGTCTGCACCATCTGTATTGGTTTAGCAGCTAGTATGGGAGCTTTTTTATTGAGTGCAGGAGCTAAAGGTAAGCGCATGAGTTTACCCAACTCCCGTATTATGATTCATCAGCCTTTGGGAGGAGCGCAAGGGCAAGCAACAGATATCGAAATTCAAGCCAAAGAAATTCTTTATCTCAAAAAGAAATTGAATCAACATTTAGCCAATCATACAGGACAGCCTCTAGAAAGAATTGAAGAAGACACTGAAAGGGACTTTTTTATGTCCGCAGAGGAGTCTCAAGAGTATGGTTTAATCGACCATGTCATTGCTCGTCGTCCATCAGCTTCAAATCCTCCTGAAGTTGTAGCTTAGACAAATTGAGGTGGGTATTCCCCACCCCTTCTTCCTTATCTATTTGTAGAGAAACTCTAGTCTTTACCTATTCCCAAAGTATCTTTTACCCATTCTATTGCCTTAGAAATATCTCTAAGAGAAACCTTCAACAGAGAAAGAATTCCTGTCACAATTAAAATTAACCCGATGAGAAAGTTACTCTCGTATAAAGCTAAACCAATTAGAACAATAAAATAAGGGGAAATAACTCGACTAATTTTTTCGGCGTTAGCAGTTAATTCTGATTTTTCTGGCTCGGTTTGTAAAATAGTATCTTGATCGTTTTGAGCTTGATATATTTCTCCTGGTCGATCGGATTGTAGATTAACTTCAGGAAAATTGAACTGTTCTTGATTTTCTGGTTCTCTGGGCGTTTTGCCAAACATGATTTACTCTCAGCTAGTAATTAACTTATTGCAATATTGATATTCAACATTAGTTTATTTTTTCTATGTTAGCCAGAAACTAGGCAAGAAAAATTCTGATGAATAAATACATTATCCTATTGACTCTGCCTAAAGCTCTACCTATCTTAAGCAAAAGTAAAACTACCATCCCCTTTTGTAACTACACCAATAGAGTAAGCAGCAATGTCTTGAGACTCAAACCAATCGATAGTTAACTTTGCTTGTTCTGGGGAAACAATTACCACAAAGCCTATTCCCAGATTAAAAGTTTCTAGCATAGCCGAATCACTCACTTGACCGACTTCTGCCAACCATTGGAAAATAGGTAAAACCGACCATCTATTAGGATGAACTTGAATTGATTTTCCTTCTCCCAGACAACGAGGTAAATTTTCGGGCAAACCACCACCTGTAATATGAGCCATAGCGCGGATATCTATATCTGCTTGCAAAGCTGCTAAAATAGGCTTGACATAAATTTGGGTAGGAGTAAGCAAAACTTCCCCTATGGTTTGACCCCCTAATAGTTTAGGTCGATCGCTCCAAGCTAAATTATTAGTCTCGATAATCTTTCTAACTAAACTAAACCCATTACTATGCACTCCCGAACTAGCTAACCCAATGGCTACATCTCCTACTCGTACTTGCGAACCATCTAGTAATTTGCTTTTTTCAACTACGCCAACACAAAAACCTGCTATGTCATATTCTCCTAACTGATAAAATCCAGGCATTTCCGCAGTTTCTCCCCCTAAAAGAGCGCAACCACTCTGTTGACAACCAGCAACAATACCGCGAACGACTTCAGCTAGTTGTTGAGGATTCAGTTTTCCAGTAGCTAAATAGTCTAAAAAGAATAAGGGTTCAGCTGAAGAAGTAAGAATATCATTAACACACATGGCTACTAAATCAATTCCTACTGTACTGTGGTTATTAAGTTGTTGAGCAATCTTTAGTTTAGTCCCTACTCCATCTGTACCCGAAACTAAAACTGGTTCTTTATATCCAGATGGTAACTGAAAATAACCGCCAAAACCCCCTAGTCCGCCTAAAACTTCAGGACGATAAGTACTGTTCACATCCTGTTTGATTTGTTCGACAAAAGAACGCCCTGCTTCGATATCGACACCAGCTTGTTTATAATCCATCTGTGATACGGCTCAAACAAATAAACAACAAAAGTTAGTTGTAATAACTGACCATTAATCTTATCTTAGTTTTGAGTCAATAACTAACTCAAGAGATACCCGCAGATAGTAAGGCTTAAACCCATGCTCTCAAAGAGCAATTATTAATTCTTGTAGAATGAGAATTCTGCTAAAAATAGAATCTGCTAAATTATCTCAAATCCTTAATTTAAACTTACATAGTTCTAGATTTTCAACAATTCTATGTCTAATTAGAATATCTTTGATAAACATTTAATTGCCAATTTACATAAAATTTTGCATCGATTTAATCGATCGCCAATTTCTTTGATTTTTCTCTATCTTCTGGATTGAAATCATAAGCGAGACTGAGATGTAACCAATCTTGATAATCTGAGTTTTTCCTAACGAGTTGCAGGGGTTTCTCTTAGGTAAGCTGATATGCATTTAAACTGCACATTATTAAATTAGAAAACCAACCATCACTCACCTCACCGTGTCTGGTGTTTCTCCGCGTCCCCGTGTCATCTCATACCATTAAATTAAATGATTAACAGCTTACGCGATCGCCTCTAGATCTTTTTTGGGAGGTTACCTCAAAAGAAGATCGCCCCCTTCTGCTACTTTCTAACCGCGCAGTGCCAAAGGGAAACCCGATCGCCCTAAAAACAGTAGTAAGTAATACCCGAACTGATTAAATCGCGATCGTAGTTGACTACTACTGCATCTAGATTTCAGCTTACTCCAGGGTAAGGAAAGTTTAGCTTTAGATTAAGTTTAATTCAACTTAGACACCAACAATAGCTCCAAAAACCGAAATTACTGACTTTAAACTAAAGCGATCGTATAGGGAAATCTCAACTTCTAGAGGTAATAAAACCGAACCTTTTTTGTAGAGAACTATTGTATAGTGAATACTGTGAGTCAAGTAAATAAAAAATAACTCACTTACCAATTTAACTAATAATAATCAATACTCTCTAATTTAATCTCAGCAACTAAGTTTTGGAGGCAAATATTATGTCTTTAATGCGTTGGGAACCTTTCTCGGAAATCGACAATTTACAAAAAGAAATGAACAGAATGTTTGATAGTCTAGCTCCAAGAACTACAGACAGATTGGATTCGGCTTTTATCCCTCCTGCCGAAATGGAAGAAACCCCCGAAGCAATCTATCTCAAACTAGAAGTTCCTGGTATGGATGCTTCTGACATCGATATTCAAGTTTCGGCAGACGCTATTGCTATTAGTGGAGAACGCAAAGAAGAAACTAAAAGCGAAGAAAAAGGTATGACCAGAAGCGAATTTCGCTATGGCAGTTTCCGTCGCGTAATTCCTTTACCCGTCCGCGTACAAAACACCAATGTCAATGCAGAATACAAAGACGGAATTCTCAATTTAACTTTACCCAAAGCTGAAGAAGAAAAAAATAAAGTCGTCAAAGTCAACATCGGTTAATCTTCTCAGTCGATCGATAGGTTGAGTAAATTGAATTACCAACTATAACCAATTGGAACTCTACCGTCGGGTTTCTGAATGCATTTATCTATATTTCTCCTTTCCAAGAGAACGGAAACCCGATTATTCTTAACCATAATTATTAAGTTCGATCGCCTGGTACAGGATCGACATCCTAGTCACTCAGATGATGTCATCGATGCTGATGTAGAAAGTAAGTAAATTAAGGTTGAAGATTGAAGATCGATCGACATCTAAAGGCTAAGAACTTAGGAGGTGAAAGCAAGGAATGGCAGCAACCGATTTCAAAGACTACTATCAAATTTTAGGAGTAAGTAAAACAGCAACTCCCGAAGATATCAAAAAAGCTTACCGCAAATTAGCCAGAAAATATCACCCCGATCTCAATCCTGGAGATAAAGAAGCGGAAAAGCGTTTTAAAGAAATAAATGAAGCTCAAGAGGTACTATCTGACCCAGAAAAACGTGCTAAATATGACCAGTTCGGTCAGTATTGGCAACAAGCTGCTGCGGGAACACCACCACCTGGTACGGGATTTGGCGCAGAAGGTTTCGATTTCAGTCAGTATGGTAGTTTTGATGATTTTATTAACGAACTTTTAGGACGCTTTGGTGGTAAGGCTGGTTCCGAGCCATCAGGACGGAGAGTTTACACTTATCGTACTTCCACTTCCAGTCCAGGAGGTGGGGGATTTGGTGGTTTTGAAGATATATTTGGCGGTGGAGGAGGTTTTCAAGATATTCCCCCAGCCAATACAGAAGCTGCTATTACTCTTACCTTCTCCGAAGCTTGGCACGGTACGCAAAAACGCTTACAACTAGACGGTGAAACTATTAAGGTAAGGATTCCTCCAGGAGCAAAACCAGGTAGTCGCATTCGCATTAAAGGAAAAGGACGAATCAGTTCTTTCAGTCAACAAAGGGGAGATTTGTATCTCACTATCGATTTGCAACCTCATCCCCTATTTAAGTTTGAAGGCGATAATATTGTCTGTGAAGTTCCCATCACTCCAGAAGAAGCAGCTTTGGGAGCGAGGATTAAAATCCCTACTCCCGATGGGAGCGTAACTATGAAAATACCTTCAGGAGTAGATTCGGGACAATCTCTACGCTTGCGGGGTAAAGGCTGGCGGGGACCCAAAGGCAAACGCAGCGACCAAATTGTCAGGCTCAAAATTGTCATTCCTAAAGATTTAACTATCCAAGAACGAGAATGTTATGAAAAACTCCGTCAAGCTAGCAGTTTTAATCCCCGTCGAAGCATAGAGGAGGTAAAATTATGAAGTCGATGAGTTTATCTCGCGTAGTAGTTTCTAGAACAGGGGAACGCCTGATTACTTTTCGTGATGCTGCTTATCTAACCCAAACTTCGGTAGTTCTTTTAGATCGTTTTGCCGATTTGGGTTTAATCGAACCAGTAGGCTCTATGTTACGATTGTCAGACTTGACTCGCGTTACCCAGATTATCCGTTTGCGACGGGACTTAGGACTAAATCTAGTCGGAGCAGCGATCGTTTTAGCTATGGCAGCAGAAATTGCCCAACTCAAAGCCCAGGTGAGAGCCTTACAACAAAATCAATTTTAAAGGAAATTGAAAAAGGGAAAAAAAGCGATCGCGGGTTTATTATTTTTAATATTACTAAAATAATTACATATTACCTAAGGAGAATTAACCATGAATGAAATTAATAATACCCCTGACACTAAAGAAACAAGCATAATTCCCGTAAGCCCTGAAACAGATGCTTTAGTGGAAAAAGAAATGGCAGGAGAAAGCGACCAAATTAAAGCAGAAACCAAAGCCTTAGTAGAAGCAATTAGAAAACGGGCGCAGTCGGAAATTGAAAATGCTCAAACTCTAACTCAAGATGCCTATCTTAATGCTGTCCGCAGTGCAAGAGAAGCGATCGAGAAAAATAAACTCCTCGACCCCAAACGGATCGAACATTCAGTGGAAATGATTCAAAGAGATGCCCAAGAAAATTGGCAAAAAACAGTTGATGAAATTTCTGCTTTAGGTGGTCGCCTCCAAGAAGCTGCTCAAGCAGCATGGGATATCTTAATGGGTAAAGATAATTCTCAAACCAAATAAATTAGCCGAAATGTTAGCAGAAATTGGCAAAACTCTAGTCATTTTCGGTACAGGAATTGTGGTTTTAGGAGGATTGCTGTGGCTGAGTAGTGGAACGTTGAAAAACTTCCCTATCGGTCGTCTTCCAGGGGATATTTTAATTCAAAAACAGTTAGTCAAGTTAGAGCAATTCATTAACAGCAAACTTTAATGTTTGGCGGTTCGCCAGGAATTTTAGATGAAGGTAAATTAGAAAGTGCTGTATACAGAGCGCGAAATCTTTTTAGCTATAATCGCGAAGCTACTATTTACGATCTAGCAGCTTCAATAGGTTGGGGTATTGCCAAAAACCATCCTTTCGTAGATGGCAATAAAAGAACTGCTTTTGTGGTTATGGCTGTTTTTCTGCAAATTAATGGAGTAATGTTGACTGCTACTGAAGTTGATGTAGTAACTGTAATGTTGGGAGTAGCAGCAGGAGAAATAGCAGAAAATCAATTAAGTCATTGGTTAAAAAATAATAGCAAGAGTAATTGAAATCGGCAGTTAATAATTTCTTGTTCTATTTGCCCCTAAAACCCCACTTCCCTAACTCCCTATCCTTCAAAATTGTTAACTTATGGAACTTTGGAACAGCCCTAGGGATTTAGGGCATACTTCTCAGACTACCTCTAAGTCCCTAAACCAGAACTAATTTATGTTTAATAGAGTGGAGCTACTTAATTAAGGGCGATCGATAATTCAAGATCGATATGAATCTATTACTTATTTTTTAACAAATTTAAAAATTCCTTATCGCTAAATTAAAGTTTTTGTAAAATTGAAAATCAAGATTGTAATAAAATTAATATTTATATTTTTCTAGAGCTTTTCAAAAGTATTAAAAAAGATAACAACTCTTTTTTTATCGCTTCAAAGAGATTTTTTTATTTTTTTAAACATTGCTTATTTTGGTTATTTATGTTTTGTAAATATTGTATTATAAAGCCTAGTGTCTTTTTTGAATGTCGCGGTTTTGTCACGATTGAAAGACTATATTTTAACAAGGCGAATAATATGTTTAATTTGACAGACTAATAAATTAATATAGCAATGCCAAATATCAAAGCAGTTATCCAAAAAATTCAAAAGAAGCTTGCTGCTTCTGCTAGTTTATTTACTCTTATTGAGTTTTTATTTAAAGCCAGTCAAGACAAAGATCTCCATCCTATTCTGCGTTCCTATATAGGAAAAATACCTTTGTGTATTTTTTCAGAACCAATTCTTTGGGTTAAATTGTTATGGATTGCTAATTCTCGATTTCGCAACTCTCAACAGCGACCCTATGCTTTTTATGTTCCTCATCTTAAGGCAATTTCTTTTGGGATACCAGATCGTATTTCTGCTTATTTAGAAGAAAATTTTCAGTCTATATATGAAGAGTTTACTACTGTTGCTCCTCCAGAAATTGCCACTCCTTCTAAAGCTTTAGTAAGTGAAGGAACTTGGAATACTTTTCCTTTAAGACGTTCTTCTAAACTACAAACAGACAATATTGCTCGTTGTCCTCAAACTTGGAAAATTGTGAAACAATGTCCTCTTTTAGAAGGTGTAGAGGGTGGTGTATATTTTTCTATTATCTATCCAGGTACTCAAGTTCGCAGTCATTGTGGCCCTTCCAATTTAAGATATCGCTATCACTTAACCATAGAAGAAGCAAAAGATGCGCGTATTCGTTCTGGTAGTGAATGGCGTAGTTGGCAGCAGGGTAAGTGTTTAATTTTAGATGATTCTTTTGAACATGAGGTGATCCATTCTGGTGATAAAAGAAGGGTTGTCTTTATTGTAGACTGTTGGCATCCTGACTTAACTGAAAAAGAGCGGGAATTTCTGACTAATTTCCATCAGATATGGCGTAAACCAGCACGGAAAGTCGCCGAAAAAAATACACGGGAAGTTAATATACAACCTGTTTGAATTTTTGAATAATATTTAACAATTAATAATTTGCAACCATAATGATTAATTCTCTACAACATTACAGCTTAAAAAAAGTCATTCCTAATATTAAAAAAAATATTTTAAGTTTATTAGGTAAATCGACCTGTAATGAAAGTACAGAACCACAAATTTTTCGAGTCCGTACCCAGCTTTTAAGTAAAGGAAGAAGCGATTATACTTTAGCTCGTACTAAATCTCTGAGTATTAGAATTAAATGTTACGCGCAAGGAGGGGAAAATGTACTTCATACTCACCCAGGACAAGATCATACCTTTATTCTCCTGGCAGGAAAAGCCAAATTTTATGGTGTAAATGGAGAAGTTACGGAACTAACTAAAAATCAAGGTATTTTAATTCCTGAAGGCTTTTATCATAATTTTTCTAGCTGCGGAGATGAGCCTCTGGTTATGCTAAGAATATCAGCAGAAAAAGGTACAAAAGGACCTCGACGTATTGGTATAGATGGTCAACCCTTGTATGGCAGGTCTAAAGAAAATAATTATCAAGAAAAAGTGCCGGTCGAGGGTTTATTCTACGAATAAAAACTATTAGTTATGGCGATCGAGATTGAAAATATATGTTCGATAAACTTCTTGCTAAAGTAAAGCACAAATCCCTCAATTTACTCCAACAGGATTTTAAAGATTTATCCAAGAAGTTTTCGAGCGATCGCCCTAAACTGTATTTTTTAGCTACACTACTAATTACCCTGTTAGCTTGTAATGGCTCACCGACATCATCCTTGCAAACAAATCGAGAATTAGCTCGTAGTGCAGATTCTTTTATCGATTCTTTGGGTATTGTCATTAAATTTCATCGTCAGGACACTGCCTACAGTAGATATGATGATTTAATTAAACCTAGATTGCAAGAATTAGGCATTCGTCATGTGCGGGAAGAAGCTCGACCAAAACATCCTCATATTCGCGAAAAACTCCTCGATCTAGCTACTATTGGCATTAAATCTACTTTAATTATGGATCCGCGCTGGCAAGTAACCCCAGAAAATGCGGTAATTTTAGCCAAAGAAATGCTAGGCTCGATCGAGGCAATAGAAGGGCCAAATGAATGGGACATAGATCGAGATTTAACTTACAAAGGACAACCTTATCCCCAAGGCGTACGAGATTTTCAAAGAGATTTATATCAAGCTATTAAACAAGACCCTGCCACAGCTTACTTACCTGTTTTGAGTTCATCTGTATCAAAAGATCGAGAGATTTCTAATTTAGGTAAACAAGCTTGTGATGTTGCTAATATTCACAGTTATCCCCGTGGTGGCAAATCACCTACTCATAAACTAGATGAGAAATGGATACCTACAGCTAAACTTATCTGTGATTCGGATACAATTATTGCTACTGAATCTGGTTATCACAATGCGCTCGAAAAGTATGGTGTTTCCGAGCGAGCTTCTGCGAAATATTTACCTCGTCTATATTTAGAGTACTTCAATCGTGGTATTAAGCGAACTTATCTTCATCAATTACTCGACCTAAAACCTAACCCAGAATTAGATAATCCTACTTTTAACTATGGTTTACTAAGGTATGATGGCTCTTTTAAGCCTGCTTTTATTGCTCTAAAAAATTTAATTAGGATACTGCAAGATGAAGCAAAATTTAGTACGGAAAGTCTACCTCTCCAGTATTTAGACTATACTCTAGTAGGTAATACAGCTAACATCAATCATACTCTGCTGCAAAAACAGGATGGCAAATTTTATTTAATTCTCTGGCAGGATGTTCTTAGTTACGATGTACCTAATAAACGGGATAAGTTAGTCGCATCTGAGCCTGTAAAACTAGTTCTTCAAACTAAAATTCGTGAAGCAAATACCTATCAGCCTTTGTACTCGGCTCGATCTCTTCAAGAATTTAAAAACCCCCAACAAATGGAGCTTGAAGTTGCCGATTATCCTTTGATTATCGAGTTATCTTTAGCTTAGATTAAGGTAACGCCAGTTTGCTTTAACAAAGCTTATAGCTTATTTAATTACTACGGTTGCCATTGATATTGAGATAAATTGACATACCATGGTGTAGATGCGATCGCAAATAGACATTAATTAAATCTTAACCATTTTTTCGGTTTATCAACTTATTATTGCTAAATATATTAGGCTAGGGCAGTAACCTTATTGACAAGGGAAAAATGTAAACTGTGATGAAGGCGATCGAAACTAAAATTCCAGATGTTTTAATCTTAGAACCAAAGGTATTTGGGGATAATCGCGGTTTTTTTTATGAAAGCTTTAACGCTAAAATTTTTGAGCGGGAAACAGGTATAAAAACTCAGTTTGTTCAAGATAATCATTCCCGTTCTCGTCAAAATGTTCTTCGAGGTTTACATTATCAAATTCAACAATCTCAAGGAAAGTTAGTCAGAGTAGCAAGAGGAGCAGTTTTTGATGTGGCTGTAGATCTTAGAAAAAGCTCTCCTACTTTTGGCGAATGGGTAGGCTGTATTCTCAATGAAGAAAATAAAAAACAATTATGGATTCCTCCTAACTGCGCTCATGGATTTTTAGTATTATCCGAATTTGCTGATTTTCTCTATAAAACTACAGATTATTATGCTCCAGAATATGAAAGAGCAATTTTATGGAACGATCGCGATATTGGCATAGAATGGCCTATAGATGGCGAACCAATTCTTTCAGCTAAAGACCGATCTGCTTTAACCTTAAAAGATGCCGAGGTTTTTCCATGAAGAAAATTTTACTGACAGGTGTGACGGGACAAGTCGGTCGAGAATTGCTAAAAACCCTTGTTTCTTTAGGGGAAGTAATTGGCTTAACTCGCCGAGATTTAGATTTGACTAAACCAGAATTAATAAAAGAGGCGATCGCTAAACTCAAACCCGATATAATTATCAATGCAGCAGCTTATACGGCTGTAGATAAGGCGGAAAGCGAACCAGAGTTAGCTAAAGCGATTAATGGCATTGCGCCTACTGTATTGGCAGAATCAGCACAAAAGTTAAATGCAACCATAGTTCATATCTCTACGGACTATGTTTTTGACGGAACAAATCACACTCCCTATACCGAAGAAGATACACCTAAGCCTATAGGAATATATGGAAAATATAAACTGATGGGAGAAGAAGGAATAAGGCAAAATTGCGATCGCCATATTATTTTACGTACTGCCTGGGTTTATGGCTCGCAAGGACATGGTAACTTTGTCAAAACTATGTTACGACTGGGAGCAGAAAGGGAAGAATTACGAGTAGTTAGCGATCAAATTGGTTCTCCTACTTGGTCTTACGATATTGCTACTATAATTACTCAACTAGTTGCTAATTCCGCTATGGGAACTTACCATTTTACCGATAGTGGTGTGGCTAGTTGGTACGATTTGGCTGTGGCTATTTTTAATGAAGCCCGACAATTAGGTTTTCCTTTGAAAGTCAAACAAGTTACACCAATTACTACATCGGAATACCCTACTCCCGCTCAACGTCCTGCCTATTCGGTACTTTCTAAAGTTAAAATTACTCAAACCTTAGGTAATTATCCCCCCCATTGGCATCAATCTTTAACAAAAATGCTGTCAGAATGGCGATCGATAAGTAGCAAGTAGCAAAATTAAGTTGACGTTTTGGGTGAGTAGAGAGTAATAAATAGCAAGTAGCAAGTAGCAAGTAGTGAGTAGCAAGTAGCAAGTAGCAAGTAGCAACTAACCACTAACCACTAACCACTAACCACTAACCACTAACAAACTAACCATGAAAGCAATTATTCTCTCTGGTGGGAAAGGAACTCGTTTACGCCCTTTGACTTATACTGGAGCAAAACAATTAGTCCCTGTTGCGAATAAACCAATCCTTTGGTATGGAATTGAATCTATTGTTGCTGCGGGGATTACAGATATTGGGATTATTATCAGTCCAGAAACAGGGCAAGAAGTAAAGGCAAAAACAGGAAATGGCGATCGCTTTGGGGCAAATATAACTTATATTTTGCAAGAAAAACCTTTAGGACTGGCTCATGCGGTAAAAGTCGCTCAGCCTTTCTTAGGAGATTCTCCTTTTGTGATGTATTTGGGAGATAACTTAGTCCAAAGTGAATTAGATTTATTTTTAGATAAATTCAAATCCAATCATCTCGATGCTTTAACTTTACTCTGTGAGGTAGAAAATCCTAGTGCTTTTGGGGTTGCTAGGGTAGACGATCGAGGCAAGGTATTACAACTAATCGAAAAACCGCCCGTACCTCCTTCTAATTTGGCATTAGTAGGCGTTTATTTATTTTCTCCTGCGATCCACGACGCGATCGCCCAAATTAAGCCTTCTGCTAGGGGAGAATTAGAAATCACCGATGCTATCCAGTATTTAATCGATCGCTCAAAAAACGTCGATTCATTTCGTTTAGAGGGATGGTGGTTAGATACAGGGAAAAAAGATGATTTACTAGCAGCTAACCAAATTATTTTAGATAGTTGCCTTGAATTAACGATTGAAGGAGAAATCGATGCTCCAAGTAAAGTTAGTGGTAGAGTGCATATTGGCTCTGGCTCGCGGATAATTAACAGTACTATTAGAGGGCCTGTAAATATCGGTCAAAATTGCCAGATCGAAAATTGCTTTATCGGACCATATACCAGCATTGCCGATGAATCTACTTTAATAGATGCAGATATCGAACATAGTGTCATTCTTAAAGGAGCAAAAGTGATTGGCATTCAGCAACGTATTGTCGATAGTCTAGTAGGGGAAAGAGCAACTCTTAAGATAGCACCCCAACGTCCTAAAGCTCTGAGATTTATGATTGGTGATGATTCGCAAATTGAATTAACTTAGATTTTGACTAATTGTGAGGGCGTAATTCTGAGAAAACCTCGTAAGGTGTTGACCGCCCGAATTGTTAATTATTTATTGGTAGGCTTTAATGATATCTGGAAAACAAACTAATTCTCGAAAACCTAGAAATATTTTAGTTACTGGCGGTGCAGGATTTATCGGCTCTAATTTTGTCCATCACTGGTGCAAACAATACAAGAGCGATCGCGTTATCGTGTTAGATGCTCTTACCTATGCAGGAAATCGCGATAATCTCAAAAGCCTAGAAACAAGGGCTAATTTTTTATTTGTCAAAGGAGATATCTGCGATCGCCCTTTAGTCGAGCGATTGTTAGCAGAACACAAAATCGATACTGTGGCTCATTTTGCTGCCGAATCTCATGTCGATCGTTCTATTTTAGGGCCTGCTGCTTTTGTCCAAACTAATGTCGTAGGGACTTTTACCTTACTAGAATCTTTTCGACAAAGATGGTCAGATCTCGGTAAACCCGATAATTATCGTTTTCTTCATGTCTCTACTGATGAAGTTTACGGCAGTCTTGCTGCTGATGACCCTGCTTTTAGCGAAACTACTCCCTACGCACCCAATAGTCCCTATTCTGCCTCTAAAGCAGGAAGCGATCATCTGGCTCGTGCCTATTATCATACTTATGGGATGCCCACGATTATTACTAATTGTTCCAATAACTATGGCCCGTACCATTTCCCTGAAAAATTAATCCCTCTAATGTGCATCAATATTCTTTTAGGGAAACCCTTACCAGTTTACGGTGACGGACAAAATATTCGGGATTGGTTATATGTCGAAGATCATTGTCGTGCTTTAGACCTAGTCATTCATAAAGGTAAACCAGGAGAAACTTATAATATTGGGGGCAATAACGAAGTCAAAAATATCGAGCTAGTTAGGCAAATTTGTCAGCTTATGGATGAATTAGCCGAAGATTTACCCGTTACTCCTGCCGAAAAATTAATTACTTTCGTTAAAGACCGACCGGGACACGACCGCCGTTATGCGATCGACTCGACCAAAATCCAAACGGAACTAGGCTGGACTCCAACTGAAACAATTGCAGGAGGTTTAAGAAGTACAGTGCAATGGTATCTCAATAATCGCGATTGGTGGCAGCCTCTACTATCTTCAGAGTATCAAAGTTACTATCAAAAAGTTTATTCTTGACGTTCTCTCATCACGCTTTGTGAGAGATTCTCGTTTCATCTAGGCTGCAATAGTAGTACAATACTAATATCGTCTTACGTCCTATCCACTGGTTTTGCTCACTTCTTCAGTGGCACTGACAGTCATATAGCTGAAGCTATATCCGAGCTTCAGTCCCTGCGTCCCAAGGACTATATTTGTTGTTTTATTGGACTAACTTATGTTTGGATTTATCTTTTATACCAGTGACACAGAGGTTTATCTCAGACTGAGATCGATGGACTTGCACCTGGCACACTTCTGAGAAACCCAACAGCATTTATAGTCTAGCTACCCTTGCAACACAAGTAGTATACCACTTAGGCAAGCTTTGATATATGAAGGTATTCTGTCCAAATTGTCAAGTTCGATTCATCCCACCAGTCAACTGGGGGACTTCTCTCACACTAAGTTAAACTCAGTTTGTGTTTGTGTTCGATCGCATCCGTTCATCTTTTCTTCGGCGTGGAGACCTTCGCTTTTAGCGATGGGAGGAAACGCCGACCTCTAATTATGTTTTTAACAGTTAACATGGTAAAATGTGAGCTATGGTCGAAAGAGCTTACAGATACCGCTTTTACCCAACCACCGAGCAAGAAGATCTCTTGCGACGGACAATGGGGTGTGTGCGCCTGGTTTACAACAAAGCTTTGGCTAAACGAACCGAAGCTTGGTATGAAAGGCAAGAGAGAATTCAATACAAGGAAACCTCTAGCTTGCTGACCAGTTGGAAGAAAACTGAAGACCTTAGTTTTCTTAACGAGGTTAGCTGTGTACCTTTGCAGCAGTGCTTGAGACATCTGCAAAAAGCGTTTGCTAATTTCTGGGGAAAACGGGCTAAATACCCTCGGTTTAAGAAAAAGCGCTCGGGGGGTTCTGCTGAGTTTACCAAGTCGGCTTTTAAATACCGAGATGGTCAACTGTGGTTGGCTAAATGCTCTGAACCACTGAATCTAGTTTGGTCTAGATATCTTCCCGAAGGGTGTCTGCCCTCTACTGTTACCGTCAAGCTCGAACCATCTGGACGATGGTTTGTCTCTTTGTTGGTAGATGATTACACTGTTGAAACTCTGCCACCAACAAAAAAACAAGTTGGCATTGATGCTGGTGTTTCTAGTTTGATTAGTACCAGTGATGGAGAAAAGATAGCCAACCCTAAGCATTTTAATCGGCTGTATCAAAAGCTTGCGTGTGCGCAAAAGGAACTGAGTCGGAAAACCAAAGGCTCTAATAACCGACATAAAGCACGACTTAAAGTAGCCAAGATCCACGCCAAAATTAAAGATGCTCGTACCGATTTGCTGCACAAGTTGACAACCGATCTGGTTCGGAACAATAGCTTGATTGCTATTGAGGACTTGGCAGTTAGAAACATGGTCAAGAACCACAAGCTGGCTCGAAGTATTAGCGATGCTGCTTGGGGAGAAATGTTTCGTCAACTTGAGTACAAGTGTGAATGGTACGGGCGACAATTGGTCAAGATTGACCGATTTTTTCCCAGTAGTAAACGGTGTAACCATTGTGGTTTTGTAGTTGAAAAACTACCTTTAGATGTTCGTAGTTGGGATTGTCCCAGTTGTGGAACAGAAGGTATTGACAGAGATATTAATGCGGGAAAAAATATCTTAGCTGCTGGGCAAGCAGTGATAGTCTGCGGAGCGACCGTAAGAGCCGAACAGAGTAAGTCTGTTAAGCCTGGTGCTATGAAACAGAAACCTAAATAGT
>JBFRWK010000007.1:0-20224 GCA_051439545.1 Xenococcaceae cyanobacterium
ATCTTAATGACAGAGAAAAATTAAATCGGGTTTATCAATTTGCTTTTAACCGTGATGGAGATGAAGTAGGATTAGACTACTGGGAAGAACAGCTAGATTTAGGTAATGTAACACTCGCTACTTTTGCTATGGAAGTGGCATTAGGAGCGCAGAATGAAGATATTACTGTCTTAAATAATAAAATTGCTAGTGCCGATCTGTTTTCCGAAAGTATTGATACCCAAGCGGAAATAGATGCTTATAGCGGTTCTTCTGGGGAGATTTTCGGTAGAGAATGGCTAGATGATTTTGGCGACACTATTAGTACCCAAGCTCAGGTTGATTCTGCTCTGACAGATTTGGTCAATGGTTAATCTTAAATCTTCAACTCCTACTCTTGACAGGAGTTAGAAACCCCGTCCGTCTATTTATCTCGTCTGTACGGCGGGGTAGTTCTTGATAAATAGTCGATAACTAGTTTGTGTGGGTTGAGAAATAATATTAGTCGATTGATAAAGCGATCGCTCCCGTCGAGATTACCAATAATATCTAATAGACCTATGCGCAAAAATCAATCAACAATTCATATTAATAATTTGCTACTTGCCCTTCGGGAAGTGCGCCTGTCTTGGGCAGCGTTCCCTTGCGGATTAAAATTCCGCGGGGTCTGCCCGCTTCCTTAGCTGATGAAACATCAGCAGGTTCGCACTTCTACTTGCCACTTGCTACTTTGTCTCAACCAGGGTCGATCGAACTTATGCAAGAAGTCTAATGGAAATAGCCCCTAAATCTTCAGGGGCGGATGCTTAAGGAAAGTTATGCACTAATTGATTCTACACAAATAGTCAGTTGCTTGGGTTGACATCTATTAATCTGAATATCAATTATAAAACTCCCTTCTCGGCTTAAATCTTGGATATACCCATTTTTGTGTCTTACAGCCTCGTAATAGCTATCAAAAACTCCAAAATAATAGATGTACATGGGTCTACTCGTCAAGATTTTAATCCACCAACCAAATTCTGGTATTTGTTGATTCATAGTCTTTTTAATTTTGAGTTGTGATTATAGACTATAAGAGATTAAATATTCGATTATCATTCATTGAGATATTTAATGAAGTACTCAAGCCCAGGTTGATACTGCTCTTGCCGATTTGGTTGGGTAAATAACTCATAGAAAAAATAACCAAGAACTAATAGCTTTTGGATTACTTTTGCCCATAAGGATAATTTAAAATGCCTGAAACTTTGAAGATCGAGTTTCGTCTTTAAATTAAGGATTACTACTTGTAACTACATTTGTTGTTGTTACTGTAGCTAGATAACAATTAGTAAATTTTTAAATTCTCATCCTATGGTAAGTAACTATTTTATAGAAGGAACTCTAACCCAACAAGATTTTATTTTAAATAGCATTGATGAAGATCCTATTTTTGCCGATGAGATCGAGATAGATATAACCGGTGCAGTCGGTGAAAATTTGAGCATTAGTTTAGTTAGTCAAGACAACAACTTCGATCCTTTTTTAGAAGTACTCGATCCAATTACAGGGGAAATAATTGCCTTTGATGATAATAGTGGTAGAGACGATAACGCGGAAATAGATGAAGAAGACGGGCTAGAAATACCCGAAAATGGGAAACTAATAGTTCGCGTTACCAATTCTATAGACGATCCCGATTTAGATGACGAAAATCCCTATACCTTGAATATTAGTGTTCCGCTCGATGACATCGAAGTAGAATTAACGCCCAAAGACAGGGGGTTTGCAGACCCCATAACAGATTCATTTGTTAGAATAAACGGTCAAATTAATACTGATGACTTTAACTTTAGTCGAGAAGATTCTGAGTTTAATGCCGTCACTAGGGCTGATGAATACCTACTAGAAGCTCCCGACGGTGAAGATATAACTATTGCTTTAAATAGCAGCGATACTACCGCTTTCGATCCTTTTTTACAGGTAATTAATGCCGATACGGGAGAAGTAGTTGCTGATTCTGATGATGATGGTGGTGATGGTAATAATGGTAGTGACGATGAGGAGGGACTTAATTCTCTAATTGCACCAGGGCTAGGGGATCTTGACAATAACGGCATTCCTGCTGAATTGAGGATTGACGATGATGTTGATTACATTATTCGGGTAACTAGCTATGACTCATTTCCCGTCACAGATTTATCTGAAGCTGTAGACTATGAGCTAGAAGTTAGTGTTCCTGATGGGGAAGTTACAGTTACTCCCAGAATTACTTCTGATGCTTTAAGATTAACTGGAGGAACAGCCCAAATTGCCTATGTTGCATACTATGGTAGACCCGCAGACGATGGAGGACTCATATTTTGGAATGACGTACTTGCAGATAATAACATCAGCTATGCTCCTAGAGAAGGCGATCGCTTAACAGGAGATGAGCAAAATATCTACAATCAAATTGTCGATCAATTTGGTAATTCAGAAGAAGCAGATCGCCTTTTTAGCGATCTTAGTGACAGAGATGCCTTAAATCAGGTTTATCAATTTACTTTTAACCGTGATGGAGATGACCCAGGATTAGACTACTGGGAAGAACAGCTAGATTTAGGTAATGTAACCCTCGCGACTTTTGCTCTAGAAGTTGCATTGGGAGCGCAAAATGAAGATATTACTGTCTTAAATAATAAGATTGCTAGTGCCGATCTGTTTTCCAATAGTCTCGATACTGAAGCAGAAAGAGATGCTTATAGCGGTTCTTCTGACGAAAGATTTGGACGAGATTGGCTAGAGGATTTTGGCGATACTATTAGTACTCAAGCTCAAGTTGATGCTGCTCTTGATGATTTGGTTGATGGTGACTTGTAAGTCAACACTGAGAAGCATAGCTGTTTCCAAGGAGAAAGGGAAAGGATTATTTTTACATTTCTTTTCCCTAAGGTGAACCGCATCTAATTGAGGATTGGCTTGTCAGAATTGGGTTTGAGCCAGACAAAAAAGTGTGAGGTCACTTGTCATCAGTCAAGAGCGAGGGTTCTTGTCAATAAATACCCAGAAAATTAGCTATTTTTGAGCGAAAGTAACTAAAAATAAGCAGGGAGATCGATTCTCCTTTTGGGTCGATGTCTTGGTTAATATTAGTTAGAATTTGACAATATCTAGTTTCTGACCGTCCCCTGTCATCTTCAGATTGTCGATATTCACTTTTGATTAACCCTTTATAATCATTAAGGATGGCTCGTTCAAATAGTTGCTCTACCCGGTCGTACAGAACGCCTTGGTTTTTCTCTAAGAAGAACGTAAAGCGACTATAGGGTCTAATTTAGCTGCTTTTTGAGCGGGGATAACACCAAAAATTAAACCAATTGAACCAGAAAAACTTAAAGAAATTAATACTGAAAATGCAGATATACTAGGAGATAAAGGTGAAAAAATATCGATTACAGTTAGACATCCTCCTCCAATTAATATCCCAACAATTCCGCCAGTAATTGAGAGAATAATTGCTTCAATTAAAAATTGCGTTAATATGTCTATATTTTTTGCTCCTACTGCTTTTCTTAATCCTATTTCTTGGGTTCTTTCTATTACTGAAACTAACATAATATTCATTACTCCAATACCGCCAACAATTAAAGAAATACTTGCGATCGCAGCCAACATTAATTTTAACCCAGTGCTAACGGTATTAAAAATTTCTAAAACTTGGGTAGGAGTTTCGACAGTAAAGTCGTCTTCATTAATAATTTGATGTCGCATTCTTAATAAGTTTTCTATTTGAAATTTAGCGGCATCAACACTATTTTCATCTTTAGCAGCTATATTAATTAAGCTTAATTCTACACCATAAGGAGAGGTTTTACCGATAATTTGACTCGACATTACTGAAATAGGAATAAAAACAGCATCATCTTGGTTAGTCCCAAAAAATGAGCCTTTTTTTTTCATAATACCAATTATTTTAAAACTCAAATTTTTAATTCTCAATTTTTCGCCAAGTACGTTTTGATTGTCAAATAAATTATCAGCGACTTCTGACCCTAAAACCACTACTTTATTGCTCCTTTGAATGTCAGTATCGTTTAAAAATCTTCCTCGAGCAAGTGTTAAACGTCTGACAGTTTGAGATTCTGAAGTAGTACCAATTACCATGGTAGAGGTATCTTTATTCCAGTATGTTATTAACTCACGACGATTAATTTCTGGAGCTACATTACTAACTGTTGGTACTTGTTTGGCGATCGCTTCAGCATCTTGTAAAACTAAAGTTTTAGGAATATCAAAGGCGTTACGACGTGCTTGTTTTGAACCAGCAACTACAAATAAATTATTAGGTCCTAAACGGTTAAATTGTTCAGTAGCTAATTTTTGCGCTCCGTCACCAATGCCTATTAAAGCAACGACAGAAGCGTTACCAATTATAATACCTAACATGGTTAAACTACTGCGCAATTTATTATTTAATAAGGTGGATACTGCTGTTTGACAACTGGTAAGAAAATCCATTTATTTACCTCCTAAAAATAAGGGTTTTTTATTTTTTTCTGGGGGTAATTGAATAAATACTTTTTGATTAGGATAAAGTCCAGCTAAAATTTGTGTTCGATCGTCTAAAACTAAACCAATACTAACAGGTTGAAACCGACTAATTTGCTCTTTATCGGGTATTCTAACTCCTTTTTGTCCATTTTCTGTAACAATTGCCACGGTAGGTACAACTAAAGTATTTTTAATTTTTTTTCCGATAAAGGTAACATCTACATTCATATTAGAAAGCAATTTATCTAAACCATTTTGTAAGGAAATAACTACCTCAAAAGAAGTGACATTTTGCTGTATAATTGCTTCGGGAGCTATTTTTTTTACTTCTCCTTGAAAAGTATCTTTAGGATATGCGTCTGCAATAACATTAACTTGCTGTCCTAAGTTTATATATTTTAAATCTACTTCGGGAACTTTTACTATTATTTCTAATCCCTTAGCTAATGCCAAAATAGAAGCAGAAGTTGCAGAAACTGTACTAGAAGCTGAGGTTGTGGGAGTTACAAAAGCTCCTTCATTGGCGTATTTTTGAGTGACAATTCCGCTAAATGGTGCTGTTAAAATAGTGTCTTGATACTGAATTTTTAGGCGTTTTAAATCAGCTTTTGCGTAAGTCAATCCTGCTTTTAATTGCTCAATTTCTGTCTTTAAAGTTTGTTCTTTTTCCTGTAAGTTAAATTTATTTTCACTCACAATAGCTTGTAATTCTAATATTTCTTGTTTGATTTCTTCGATTTCAGGATTAGAAGTGTTTTCTAGTTTTTCTAAATGTTTTTGAGCTTCTAAAAGACTAGCTGAAGAACTATCATATTCATTAACATAAGTATCAAATCGATCTCTAGAAATTGCTCCTTGTTCAAATAAAGGGCGGTTACGTTCAATACGGGTTTGAGCTAGCTGAAAACGGGCTTGTGTTGCTAATAAATTGGCTTTTGCTTCTTCTATTTCCCGGGGAATACGAGCCTGAGCTTTTGCTAAACGGGATTGAGCTTGTTGTAAACGGGCGATCGCCTGTTCGAGACGTGCTTTTGCTTGGTTGACTTGCTGTGGTAATCTAATGAGGGTAGTTTCTAAATCACTTTGCGCCTGTTGAAGTTTGGCTTCAGCCTGATTGACCTCGGCTTTAATCTCATCATTCTCCATAATGGCGATCATTTGCCCTTTTTGAACGTTTATTCCTTGTTCCACTAACAACTGCTTCAAAATACCAGGTCTTTTGGGGCTAATATTCACATTTTCAATGGGTTGCACTCTACCACTAGCTTCAATTTCAATGGTCAAAGTTTGCAACTTAGCGGGTACAGTATATCGATCGAGTTGTGTTTCTGATGGTTTGGAAGGTGACCCTACCATTCTGACTAAACTAAGTGACAGAAAAATGACACCCCCAATGGAAATCACTCCGATAATCCACTTACTCACCGGTATAGATTTTGAATTTTTGAGTAGAGGTATAACCATTAGCGTTGCCGAATAGATTATTGATTAAGTAGAAATTGACAATTATTTTGAATCTTAAATAATTCATTAATAATCGAACGGAAACGGAATATTTCAGCATTTGAACTGATTTCGAGTCGCATAAAGTATCTCAATGTAATTTAGCTAAATAGTGTCTTAATCTAGTATTTTCTCCTTCGACACTTGATTGATTAAGTTTTGGGCAAGATTCTATGCTTATCTGAATCAGTGTAGTTGAAAATGTCAAAATTGACGGTTCAGATTTAGCTCATTTTTTCTAAATTGGCTTTTTTCTCGATTTTTTTACGGTTTGAAATAGAGAGCGTAACTTATTTATTCGTTCTTGAAATAGTTTCCTTTGCTTAGATAAGGCAACTATTTCTGTTATCGACTCCCTTGGTCTGAAGAAATGATTAATTTCATCAACGGCTTGAGCAAAACTTCGAGCACTCTCAAACTCCGAAATCCTAAAGTTGGGTAGTATCGTTGCTTGACTTTTCGGTGGCTTTGTTCAATCGGATTAGCTTGACATAGGTTTCTTTAAGGTACTAGACCTTGACAATTTTAAATTTGCCTCGAAGCTTCGCTCTCAGCTCTTCCTGAAAAATTGAGGACTAATTAACTTTATAATACTACTAAGTCTTGTAAAGCCGAATCAACCTCAGTTTGAGTACTCGCTGTCAAACTGTAGTTATCTAACCAGTTACGTCCAAAAAATTCGGCTTCAGAACCCTGATAAGCTTCTATTTCCCCTGGCGTATCAATGCTATTAGTAAATAGATCTGCACTCTCAATCTTATTATTGAGTACGACAATATCTTCATTTTGTGCGCCCAAAGCAACTTCTAAGGCAAAGGTAGCTAGTGTAACGTTTCCTTGGTTTATTTGGTCGGTCCAGTAGTCTAGCCCCTCCGCGTCGCCATTACGGTTAAACGCAAATTGATAGACTTGATTGACTTTTTCCCTGTTACTATTGAATTCTCCAAAGAGGCGATTTGCCTCTTCTGAATTGCCAAAATCGTTGACAATTTGATTGTAGAACCCCTGTTCCTGCCCAGTTAGACGATCTCCTTCTCGTGGAGCATAACTAACTTCATTATCAGTGAGAACTCCATTCCAAAACTCAAGACCAGAACCATCTGCGGGTCTGCCATAGTAAGCCACGTATGCGATTTGTGCCGTACCACCAGTTAGAGTTAGAGAAGAGGGTGGTTCCCCAGAAGTAGTAATATCTAAAGTACCATAGGTGACACTTTCAGCAATGGATGCTTGCTCTTGTGAGAGTGTTGGTCCATCATCTTGCTGTCCTTCTATAACTCCTTGTGTAAAAATAATGCCTTGCTCATCTTCAGCCGGATTAGTGGTTAAGCTAAGTCGATCCACATTGAGGTTATCTTTAGCTGTAAATTCAACACTAAACAATAAATTGCCCTCGGGAGCTGGTACAACATCAGTTGGTAGTTGCCCCGGAAGAGGAGAATCGTTGTGATAGGCACCTATCTCATTTAATTCTCCACTACTAGAGGTATCTATTGGTTCTTGTCCTGAATTTTTCGAGGAATCGTTAAAATCATCGTCATAAATAATTCGCTCGGCTGTAAGTATATTGGGATCGAATTCAAGATCGATACCACCTCCAATAACAACAGTATTCTCAGTATCTGGTACAAAACTAACAGCTACTTGAAATGATTCACCTGGAGAAATTTGACCATCTTTAATATCCGCAAGTTCAATAAAGTCTAGTTGGACATCTACATTAGCCATGATAAAAAAACCTCATTTTTTCAATATTTTGATTAATGGTTGCTAATAAGGACTTTAGTCGGAAAAATCGTTTTAATTAAAGGACTACAGTCCTCACTACGAACTGATTAATAAGAATACAATCGCTATTTACAAGCATCACCTCCTTTACGGTTGACAATTGTTGTAGGGATACAAAGGACCGGGTTCATATTCATCCCTGGAGTAAGGGATATAATCGGGGTGGTGGAACTGTTGCGCTACCTCATCGGCGAAGAATGCACCCAGTTTAGTTAACTGGATTTTTTGCTCATCTTCGGCGATCAAGCCAAATTCTTTGAGATTTTCAATTTTCCGGCGGAAAACTCGATCTAAGTCTTCTCCTCCAGTCACTTTTTTGTAATATTCTTTCCAAACGCAACGATTTTTAAGGGGTAGAATAATCGCCCAGCGCATTTGTTCTTCTTTACTTCTAATCATTCCCCGATTTAACGGTAATTTTGCTGCGTCGATTTTGGCGTAATATTCAGGAAAATATTGCGTATTTAAGCCAAAGCGATCGCGCATACTACTAAAAGCAGTTAAACCGAAACCAACTTGATCCAACAAACCGCAACACTGATTATCGGCATAATGGGAGTAATATTCTGGTTTGGTGGTAAAGACTCGACGAAGGTTTTCGTGGTAGCCATTTTCGGCCAAAGTATCGATTGCCAATTGTTTCATCATTATGGTTTCTTCGAGGGAAGGAAAATCTTGTAAACCTTTTTCTCGAACCGCTTTTATTGTTCCTTGATAATCACCATAAGCTTCTATTTTTAAGCGGTAAAGTTGGATTTCTTCGACTCCTAAAGTAACAGCTTCTTCCATTACTTCGAGCCAATTTTTAAGAGTTTGACCTGGATAGCCAAAAATAAATTCAATATCCAATTGATAGCCTAATTTTTGACAGTTATTAATCGCCTCATAAATTTCCTTAACCCCGTGATGACGATTCATTAACTTCAGGATTTCCTCATTTAAAGATTGAGTACCAATGGTCAAGCGATCTGAACCATAATCCTTGAGTAAATTTAACCTTTCAATCCCCTCTTCTCCAGTTAAAGTTTTCGGATCGACATCCCAATTAAACTGGGTGGCAATTGAGAGATCGATTTTGTCAGCCAGGATATCTAAAAGGCGTTTTTGCTGTGATAGAGTTAGGTAGGTTGGCGTACCGCCACCAACCAGAATTGAACGGGGTTTTAACTTATCTACCCCTAAAATATTCATATAAAGATCGAATTCTTTTTCTAAATAAGTAAGATACTTATTTTTTTCCTCTATTTGTTCCCCTAATTTCACAGGATAATGGCAATAAACACAGTGTTTATTACAGAAAGGAAGATGCACATAAATATCTAATTTTCCGTCTTCTGGTAAAGAATAATTGGCAAATAATTTCTCCTCAGTCATTTCCTTGTACATGGTTATCGGTGGATAATGTACTGAAGGAAAAAAATCACCGCTTTTACAAATTAACCCCGCTTTTTGTAATTTATAAAGATCGTTTACTCTGGTTTTCGCCTTCTCAATTAATGTTTCACGGCTAGATTTTCTTGCTTTTTGACTATCGAATAGTTGCATAATATTCTCCTTTTTTGAATTAGATTTTTTGATTTTTTCGATTACAAGCGTCTAACTTGCTTAAGAATAATTTTTAATTACCCATTACAAATCAAGACAATCCCTGAAATAGTAAATATTGTGCCGATAAAAGCGGACATTGTTACTTTTTCTTGCAGTAAAATAGCTGAGAAAATTAAGGCAAATAAAGGGTCAGTAGAATTAAGGGTTTGGGCGATCGCTACATCGACATATTTTAGACCGACTAAAGATAACCAAAAACCGCCAAAAGTAATAAATAAAACTGAATAAATCAATTGTTTTATCAATTGAGGATCGCTTTGAAAAGGAGACATCCAAACGCCAATTTTCTTGGTAGTTAACCCTAAAAAAAACATTCCCGTAGTACCTGCCAACATCCTGACAAAAGTAGCTGTTAAAGCAGAAACTGACTCCAAGCCTATTTTGGCAACAATAATAGAAGCCGACATACATAAAACAGAAATTAAGCCAAAAATCACCCCCTTAAATACTGAATTTTGCTGTGGTTTTTCTGAAGAATTAATATCACTATCAGAGCTAGTAACTTGAGGATAAAGCACTGTAACTATCCCCACAATTACTAAACCAATACCTCCCCACGCTGTTAATGTTGGTCTTTCCCGCAATACCAGCACCGCCCAGATAATGGTTAAAATTTCCCCCAGAGTAGATAAAACCACCAAGGAATGAGGACTAAGGTTTTCCAAAGCTGCAAAGAAGAAACTATCACCAACCGCAATCCCTAACACACCGCTAAAAATCAAAAGCAGTAAAGGTGTCGGTGCAATATCAGCATAACTACTCAACAGTAAAGTGACTCCTAATAACAGCGCGCTTAATGTACCTTTAGCCAAAGTCAGAGCCATCGGTGAAAGTTTCTCACCCAGTTTTTTAAACAGGATTGAACCCATAGCCCAAGAAGCGGCCGATCCTAATGCTGCGGACATACCAATAATCCTCGCATCCATCATGAAAACCTGCTTTTAAGTCTGTTTTTGTTTAAATACCAGTACATATCTTTGGGGTATAAACTGGTAATCTTTGACAAGTTGAAAGCCATAATATTCCAATTGACTTATCACTAATTCCTTAGCGATATAGGGACCGTGATAAGGTAATTGGGAGCTATCAACTAAGGCATTATCAACAATGACTAAACTGCCATCTGGTTTTAAAGCTGTCTTTATACTCTCAATAAATCGATCTTTAACCTCCTCCATAGATGTGAGATAAATTATATGATATAGAGAACACAAAAAGGCTAAATCTACTTGATTATCTGGAACGGAAATATTGTCAGATTTACTCTGAATTACTTCAATATTTTTGATACTATACTTATTAGCAACTTCCTCAATATGATTAGTATGTTTTTCCACCGTATCAACGGCATAAACATAACCAGTAGGTCCTACTAAATCAGCAAATTTAAAGCTGTAATACCCTGGACCACTACCTATATCTGCGATACGCTGACCTTTTTTTATGTTCAAAACCTCCATGATTTTGCTGGTTTTTTCCCAATCTTCTCGACGGGGATTATTAAATAAAATAAAGTCTTCTAAAAAAGCTTCTCTGTCTCTATTAGCTTTCGTATCTTCAAAGTTAGCTAGTTTATATTTTCTTTGAAGATACTCTTTTAAAACTGCAAAATTATTGGCTGCAAAAAACTCAAAATATTCCTTAGTCAAACCACTATCAAAATAGTTGGCTTTTTCTTTTTTATCTGCTAATAAATAATCGGCAAACCATTTTAAAGCTGTATATTCTCCGCCGAAATTTTCAATAGGAATTAGGCGATCGTAAATTTGTATTGCTGCTTTAGCCGACTCTTTTTTATTATCTTCTAAAGCTTCCAATAAAAACCTACCTGCTTGAGTCCCTCCTTCGGTAATATCAAAACTATCCAAACTCCCTAAATGTGCTAAAGAATCTTTAGATCTAATTTGAATAATTGACTTATTTTCTTGTGGGATAACCCCCTTATTTTCAAAATAATTACGATTAAAATAAGGTAAGAGCAAAGTTATAGTCAAAGTCGTTATTACACCACTAACAAAATAAACAATTTTCTGATTTTTAAACCTTTTCTTTAGCATAATTTACCTCTCGTGTTAGGGATAAATCGCAACAACGAGTTAAGAAACTAACTTTTTTTCACTAGGAAAATGCCGATCGTAAAAAGTAATTGATTTTTCTACCTCTAAACCTGCACGATGAATAATATCGAGGGCGTGTTCTAATTTCACAACAAATCTTTTCTCGGAATAAATACGATATTGGTGACGAAATTCATCAGGAGTAAAATTAATTGTAATTACATTTGCTCCCGCATTTAATCCAATTAATTGCCCATCTTTTTTAATTTTTTCTAAAGCACTTACCGTGGGAATCAAACAGTTTTTGAGGGCAATTCTATAAATGGCCATAGTATTAAGAGTTAGGTTCAAATCTCCTGCTTTTTCATGTTCATAAGGGGTATTTTCATTAGGAATAAAAGGAGAAGAACTAACAAAATTGGGCTTAAGTTTTATAGCTAATAAAATATCTTCTAGCAAAGTATCAAGATCTTGTCCTGGTAATCCTACTATATTTCCTGTACCTATTTTATACCCTATTTGTTGTAAGTTATAAATACACTCAAGACGCTTTTCTAAAGGAGTATGAACCGTTTGTTTATAAAAATCCGAACTGGAAGTTTCAAACTTTAAAATATAAGAATCCGCGCCTAAATCAAACCATTTTTGATAGATTTTTTGGGGTCTTTCTCCGACACATAAAAGCACTCTCAAACCCTGTTTTTTTATTTCAGGAATTACTCGATCGAGCGCATCATTATAAATAGGATGACGATCTTGTCCAGACTGTAAAAATACAACTGGTATGCCTAAAGATTTTATTTCGGCTACCACTTGTAATATTTTTTCTGCGTCTCCTATGCGATATCTTTCTAAATCTTTATTAGAAGCGCGCATGGCACAATAATTACAGTTTTTTTCGCAATAACTAGAAGTTTCTATTACTCCCCGCAGCATTACTTTATCACCGTGATAAATGCTTCTCAGTTTCCTGGCAGTAGTAAATAATTCCTCTTGTAAATCTTCAGTTGCTGTTAATAATTTTGCCAATTCTTTCTTTGATAAAGGCTCATCATTGATTAGCTTATTTATTTCAGGATTTGTACTTTTTATGGTAGTCATTTTGGTTGCTTTTACCTCATTATTAAGGACAAATAGCTGGTATTTTTTTTAGATTTAATTCAAACTTTTCTCCTAGCATATATTCTAAAGTCTGCACTTGATCCTGCTTAAGAATTGACAAAAATTGCTGATTAATTTCTTGGCTAGCTTGAATTAATTGTCGATAATTATTAACCAAAACTTTTTGACATTCTTGAGGATTTTCACTCTTAAATTCTTGTAAAGAATTGCTTATTTTTTGTTTATTTGGCTCGCGAAATCCTTGTAATTTTTGCTCTTGTTCGGGGGTAATTGCTAATATTTCTGTTACCTCCTCCTTGGGCATGAGTTCCCAACCATAAATCTGTAAGGAAATTTGTTTAAAACGGTTTAATTGTTCGGGATTGAGAATTTTAGCAACCTTTTCCCGTCCGTTTTCTTCCTGAGTTCTTAGTTGAGATTTTCTCAAGATAGCAGGTTTATTTTCAGCTAAATAGGTTAATTTTGAGGTAATTTCAGCGTTAGAAAGCCTTAAATGCTGTATTTGCTCTCTTTTTAATCCTAATTCTTGTTGTATCTGCTCTAATTTCAGTAATTCTAACGGGTTAGTCCCTGGAATTTGTCGCTCAGAAACTCTGCTTTTTTCTTGAGTTTGTAGAAAATTGGACTCATTGGATGAAAATTTACGATCTAACTGACTACAAGATAGAAAAAAGCCAGTTATTAATATAGTAAAAATTCCGATTGCCAAGAATTCTATATTTGCTTTAATTAGCTTGTTTTTTTTTGTCATAAAAGAACACCTAATAAGCTGTAAACTATGACTTATTTAAAAATATGATCTCTGTACGGGACAAAAAATAAGAGATAGGCTTGCAAAGTTTTATAGAAAAGGGGTTTCATGAAAAGTAACCACACATTGACAATCCACCCTTATGAATCAGGTTAGCTGACTACGAAAAACTTTAAAACCACTATTAGGATGGCATGGCGCACGTCTTAATTTCCTTGCTTTGTTTCTGATTGCACTGTTGAGAGTAAAAACAATTAATTTGACAGAGCTAACAACAGGGTTTCGGAGTAATGCCAAGACAGCTTCTTGTTACAAGCGACTACAACGTTTCTTCCGCAATTTTGATTTAGATTATTCTGTAATTGCCAAACTGGTTGTCACTTTGATGAACATTCCACAGCCTTGGATACTGAGTACAGAATCTGGAAAAAGATTAGTTTGGGGTCGTCTGGTTTATGTTTCGGCTTTACGTTTAGATAATGGTGAGTTATTGATTGTCATCAATCCTGACTCTTGTTCTTCTGCCATTTCAGACTATGGACAGCGATGGGGTATCGAAACTTTATTTGGTATGTTCAAGACTAGAGGTTTTTGCTTGGAATCGACTTTCTTGCTAATAAAGCTAAGTTGTGTATTGAAAGCGTTTCGCCCCTCACCAACGATATACAAATAACTCCTTCATCTCTAGCAATATCAGTTAGATTAACTCGAACATCAATACCTAGTTTTTCTAACTATATAAAAGATAAATCTAAAATTTGAGGAACTTGTGAAGTAACAGTAGATCCCATTTTTCTCACACAAGGGCGATCGCTGAATCCAGAAGCTTTACTACATCTATGTTTGACCCTGGTGTTAACTCCTGCTGTGAAACAAAAGTCTAAAAATAGGGACGAACTACCGTTCGCCCCCTAAATCTCTCATATCAAGTACGGATAATCGATCGAAATAAAAAGACTTGTTGCAATAGAAAAAAACTCATTAGGTGATTACTGATTACTGATTACTGATTACTGATTACTCATTACTCGACCTCACCTTTAATTTAAGTATTCCACCAAACTCGATCTCATTGGCTTTTTGCTAATAAGTACGATCGAAGTTTCCGAAGAAGTTTGAATCTTCTAATTTTTGGACTCTCATCCTTCTTATCTTTCTAGGGTTGAGTATTAGTCAAAAAATGGATTGCTTCGGCCGATCTTCTTACTTCTTGTCCTGAAAAATCACAATTAACCCAATTGTTCATTTCTTGCCCAATTTTTTGAGCTAACTGATAAGCTACAAATTGACTTCTAGATTGACTAACTTTCTGAGCCAAACTAACAATTGCTTCGGCGTAAATTTCAGGGGTATGTTGTTTTTGCAATAGTTTTTTCCCTTGTTTGCCCATGGCTGCAAATTCTTTGGGGTTATTTAAGAAGTTTTGTAGTTGCTGCTGAATATCTTCTATTTCACGGTCATGACGGATAAAAGCGACCGTATCTTCAGGTAAATTTGCATACCAACCAATCTTAGTGACTAGGCTAGGAAGAGCGTGACTCCAAATACGAAGCTGACTTCCAGATGCTTCTCCCATAGTAGGATAGCGTAAATTAATGGCTAAATCGGCATTAGCTAGAGCTTTATCTAACACAGATTCTTCGACAAAACCGTGTATTTTTACTCGATCGCTTAAACCTAATGTTTTAATTTTCCCTTTTATAGAGTCTTTATTCCCAATTTGACCATAGATGTCTAACATAAAAGCATTTTTGTTACTAAAAGTAGATAATGCTTCTAATAAAATATCTAAACGTCTATTGGTATTGATATAACCAAACACTATTAATCGATAAGGTGGAGAGGTCTTACAATTAGTTTTGTCAGTACTATTAAATTTGCTTTGATAGGGTAAGGGTATATAGCCAACCAACCAACGCTCTTCTTGGCTGAGACTATTGTAAACCTCCAGATTATGAGTAACAACCCCTATGGAATTTTTTAGAGCTAGAGGAGTAAGGGGATAACGTTGAGCGATAAGATTAGTTGAGATAGCCCCAACCCAAAAAGCTTCAGCAGCTTCTTTACCTTCAGAACCATAGTATCGCTGCATCTGTCCTATATAGCCTTGTTTATCATCCCACTTTTCTTTATACAGAATAGTAAAAAAATCTTGTAACTTATAGTCATGTAAGATAACTAAACCAGGACACTGACAGCTAATTTGCCAAATATCTGCATGAAAATCAGGATTGTTACCAATATGATAAATATTTAAATCTCCCTGATTAATCTCTGCCCAAGGCATTCGCTCGATCTGATAACGTCGAACTCTAGCATATTTTTCTATTTCCGAATCCCAAGTAGATTGATTTGTCCAGAGTGTTATCTCTGCTTCTTCTTGAAGTGAGGGAAGTAACCGTATTGTATAGTCAGCAATATCTGTTTGAGCAGGAGGTAATGGCGAAAACCAGTTTATTTTCATAAAGTCAGCTTATCTACAACGTTTGACCAAGTAATATTAAGATTTTGATAGTATTTTTTTCCTGTAATGCCTAAGTTTGCTGCCCAAGTGCGATTTTCCCAGATTTCATCCATTGCTGAAGCTAGTGAATCTGGTGTTGATTCTGCAACTAGTCCTGTTTCTCGATGACGAACAAATTCTAAAGGCCCACCAGCATCCTTACAAGTAATTATCGGCTTAGAAGATAACATTCCTTCGAGAGTAACATATCCATAATCTTCATCCAAAGGAGGATAGATTACAGCAGTAGCTTCTGAATAATATTTAATTTTTTCCTCCTCGCTAATTCTGTCCAAAAATATAGCCCGCTTGGACACTTTTAATTTTTGGGCTAAATTAATAAGATACTTATCATAAGTTTTATCGTCCGACTCCCCCGCAAAGACAACCTTTACAGGATTGCTAGTGGCTGCGATCGCCTTAACAACAAGTTCTTGACGTTTGATTTGAGCTAGCCTACTAGGAAAAAAGAAATAATCTTGTTCTGTTTGACAATGAAATAACTCTGCATTTTTGGGTGGATGATAGAGAGGAATCGAATCAAAATTATTGAATTTTTTTAATCGCTGAGAGACATTTTGAGAATTGGTGTATAAAGCTTTACATTCACCTAATACTTTATTGTCAGCATTAATAATTGCTTCTCTTACTTGCATTCCGTTAGCAAAGTGAGATAGTCCACATAATTTATTTCCCCATAAATCATAAGCATCTCGATGTTGATGAAGTATCCATAAAACTTTATGAGGATGGGGAATTAGGTAAGCAGGAAATTTTAGCCCTATTACTAAGTCAATTTTTTTGCCGTTAGCTTCAGAAATATCTAGTAAACGGCACGACAACATGACATCGAGAATCCGTTCGCTGGGATACCATTTAAACGGAATAGAGACTATTTCTACTTGATGATTCGCCGATCTAAGGGCGTTAACTAGAGATTCTGCATGAATTTCTGCCCCTCCACGAACAAAAGGAACTTGTGCTGTAGTAACTAGAATTCTCATGGTTTGTAGCCTATAACTGCGTAATCCTGTGCGCCATAAAAATATCGATCGAGGGGTTTAGGTAAGTCAGATTTTTGTAATTGTTCTTCGTCAAGAACGGGATTAAGATCGAGTATCTTAACTGACTTTAAACCTCTAGACTCAGCTACAAATCTTATCATCTCACTGGGTAAAGGATTACGATGAGTTGGGTCTAAATAAAAGTTACAACTACCAACTAAGACATTACTAGGATTAGGGGTTTCAAAGATAACTAAACCGCCAGAATGTAATACTCGTAAAGCTTCATCGAATAGTTGAATTAAAGTTTCAAAAGGTATATGTTCGATGATATGAAATCCAGTTATTGCTCCCAGGCTAGTATCGGGTAGGGATTTGATATAAGCAATGGCATCCCCTTCTATAGCATCTAAGTTTCTAGAACAACATTGCTCGACCATCACTCGATTGAGATCGATTCCTTTAGCTTTATATCCTGAATGCTGTAAAAGTTCTAACCATTCACCTCTACCACAACCAATGTCTAAAATTAAGGAATTTTCTTTGTCCAGTTTAGAATCTGCTAAATATGGTAAGTATACTTGTTGTCGATCGAGAATTTCTGCCCGACTACCGCGAAATTTATCTTCAAAGGCAACATAAAAAGTATCTAGTAAGTGGGATTCTTCTTCGATAACAGTTGTTAATTGCTTTCGATCGCTAGATTCTGTTAAACTCTGTTTTGCCTCTTCAAGAAAAGTTGTAACTAATCGCTTTTGCTGATTGAGTTCCGATTGCAAGTAACTTACCTGTTGTTCTAAAGATTGAATCTTTTCGGCATTTGTTACTGATTTTTTGTCTAAATTATTAACAGAAGTATCTAAAGTTTGAAAATTTTGCTCTAAATTAGCGATCGAAGTTTGAAAATTTTGCTCTAAATTAGCGATTGCCATATTAATTCTTTGAAAATTTTGCTTTATTTCTAAAATTATCTTGTTAATTTGTTGCAGTAATTTTTTATTTAGATTGAGAAATTCTTGAAGAGTTGCTAATATATTAAAATTTACTTCTCTTTGGTCTTTAAATAAAAGTTTGAGAACGACTAAAAATATAAAAGCTGAAGGACGTAGGACAATAAAGGGAAAGCGATTTAACGATTGTGGCCACTTATTACGAACTTCTGTTCTCGATTTTGCTGTCTCGATAAAACTTTTAATATAGTTTCTTTGCTGTTCTAAGATTCCATTAGTATCAATTTCTTGAGAACTAGAATTATTATTTTTAGTATCAATATTATTGAAAATTTCTTGTTCGATCTTATCAACGCTAATTTCGGGATTACTCATCTTTAGCATAATAACTACTAAATCAAATCGATCGTTATGACTTAACTTTACCGTATCATGGGGAGCAGGGTAAGCAAGGGAAGGAGGGAAAAAAACCTTGTTTTTTCGTTCACCCTTAGAATACTTACACCCAATCAAAACAAGCAAATTAAATGCGTGACAGCTTAGGATCTAGCAATAAGCACCAAGTATGCTAAGGCTTTGACCCCTTAATTTCCCTCATAAGAACTCCTGAGACTTTTACCATCTATGGGGATAATTTCTTTATGAAGTGAACCCATTAGCTGTTGAAGCCATTGAGCTAAACTTTGTTCTAAGGCTTCGGGATTGAGCCGTTCAAATACCCTACGAAATGTATCATCACTGGGGATTCGATTGGGTAATTCTCAAAATTCTTGTAACCATTCTTGCTTACTGAGTCGATAATACCAAATTAGATGAGCTTACCCTAAACTCCTAAAGAGTTTTATCATCTTAAACCGATACAATAAAAACAAAATTTATGCTGCGTATTCTTAGTGGTTTTGGTTTAATTACGGGAGCAACTTATCCGATTAGAGCATTAATAACTTTTGGACGTAATCCCCAACTCTGGCAATATGTTGTCATACCTATTTTAGTTAATCTAGTTGTGGCGATCGCTCTTTATACTGGACTATTATTATTTGGTTTTAGTATTGTAGAAAATGTCACTTTAGATATTTCTCGTTGGTTGGATAATCTAGTGGCTAACTTACCTACTTGGCTCGGTTTTTTAGAATATACAACTATAGGAATATCTTTTTTATTACGCATAATTATAATTTTGCTATTCTTAGTAGCTACGGGTTTTTTATTGACTCAATTTGGTGTTTTATTAGGCGCACCCTGGTACGGACAATTGTCAGAAAAATTAGAAAAAATTATAACGGGAAAAGTAGAAGTTATTGAAATTAATATTCTTCATGATTTAGGAAGAGCCATTTTATTCGAGCTAAAAAAATTAATTTTGATTGCTGCGGTAGGAATTCCATTATTATTACTTAATTTAATTGTAGGGATAGGTACTTTAGGGTCAACAATAGGTTCTATCGCCCTTACTGTGGTCATAACTTGTTTGGATTTTTTAGATGCTCCTCTAGAAAGGAGAAGACTCCCTTTTCGTCAAAAATTAAAGTTAGTATTTCGTAGTTTACCTGCTAGTGCTAGTTTTGGTTTTGTTTGTTTGACTCTAATTAGTATTCCCTTAGTCAATTTATTTACTATTCCTATTTGTGTTGCTTCAGGTACTCTTTTCTTTTGCGATCGCATTTTGCCGAAAAAGTTATCTAATAGGTAATAGAAAAGTTTTTAGTTTTTAGCTCTTGACTCACTACTCACTACTCACTACTCACTACTCACTACTCACTTAAGGCTTTTTCTTTTTTAGCCTTTTTTTATAAACGGTACTAACAATATCGCTGAGAGAATGAGTCATTGCGCCTAATTCTAAACCACAAAAAAGTACGAGCATTTCTCGAAAATATTCTCGTTTAAGTCTGTTAGTTTTTTCTAAAAAAAATGTTTGCCAGTTCCAATCAAATCCCCAAATTAATTGAGCGATCGCTATAAAAAAAACCGCGATAATAAAAACAACAAGCAATAAATAAAATAATCTAATTACCGTACCGATAATTAATCCATGGGAAAAAAAACTTCGATGGGAAAATAGTTTTTGATAGGGTAGCCAGAGATAACGCAGCATACCCCAACGTTTAAACTGGATCGAGTATATATCTAAATCGGGGCCAAACATCAGCCCACTAAAAAGAAAAGCACTAGCAACAATTAGAGTTAATTCACCATCTCTCGTTAGGACAAGAGATCCTCCAACTATCCAAGGAAGAAACCAAAGAGTAATGCGATCGTGGGTTTTACCTGAAGGCATAATTAGATTTAAATTTGAGCGATTTTTTCTAGGAGAATTAACGGGACTTTGACAGTTTTTACCTACCAAAAAGGGGTGAAAGCCTCACCAGACGGCGATTTAACCTCGTCGAGGTTAAATCGCCTGAAACCCAGATATATTAAGAATTTAGCTATTTTGAGGT
>JBFRWK010000008.1:0-2785 GCA_051439545.1 Xenococcaceae cyanobacterium
CGCCCTATAATACAATAGGATTTAAGCCAAAAATCCGAACCAAGATGAGCAGAGAACTCACCCCAGAACAAAGATTAACCCAAATCGAGAAATTATTAGAATCCGCCGTCAAACTCAGCCACAGCAATACAGCGTCTATCGATACTAATACAGAAACGATCGAACGCATAAGTCAAAAAGTTGAAGCTAACACCGAAGCAATTAAAGCTAATACCGAAGCGATCGATGCCTTAACTAATAGAGTAGATCGCCTGACAGAACAAATGGGAAGAGCAACCGAAATGTTTATCGACTCGATGGGGGTAATTCGGACAATGCAAAGTGAAATCAGAGGACTACAAGTAGAAAATCGTCGCATCCTCGATCGCTTTTTTGGTGAAGATAACGATACAATCTAATTTATTACTAAAATCAATACTTAAAAAAAGCGATTAGCGATTAGCTTACAGCTATTTCAGAGGTTATATCTCCCAATTAAAGTTTTTCGTGCCATCCCTCGTTAGTAAACTAGTTGCACATTGGCGAGAAATTTAGCAGATTTTTCCCACTATCCCTGCAAAATAGCAATAATCTTGTTGATGACTTCCTTTAACTTCTCTGGTTTCAATTGACCTGCTTTGTAAAGAATAATTCCTTCGTCAGCGGTAAATAATCGGTTGGGACGAATATTACTATTGCGGTTTAGTCCGCCATTAGCAAAGTCTGCATTAGTAATCGCTACAGCATAATTATCTGCTCTAACTTGACTAGTAATCTGACAGAGAATTAAATCCTCTCCTGCTAACTTAGCGACAATTAAAGCTGGACGACGTTTAGCTTGGCTCAAGTCAGAAAAAGGGAAAGGAACAATAACTACATCTCCTTTTACAAATCTTGCCACGCTTCATCTTCCTCTGAAGTTGACCAATCTTTAGCTAATGCCGATTCACTGAGTAAAGTAGTTTCTAGTTTCTCGTTTTGATGTTTGTATTTGAGATACTGAACAAAGTTTAATACTTCTGGTAAGAGTGATTCTGGAATTTCTTCAATTTCAGTTAAGAGAGATTCTTTAGCGTTCATGGCTTTGACATAGGGATAAAAAAACGCTTCTAAATTGAGTTTAGATAAAATATACTTAATTAAAGTATAGCGAGCGCGTTGCAATTTTACCGTTGATAGGCTAGGCGATCGCTATCTTATTCTGGGAACTAGAACTATGCGCTTGCGATCGAGTAAATAATTCTCACTACGGCGATTGCTTTTTCCCAAGTCTAGACTATTCGCCTCATTCTTAGTATTTATTTTTAACTTCGATCGCTATTGTTTAGTTCCTCCTTCATCTCCTCTGCCAAGATTAAAACCTGCGTGTAAAGGCGATCGCTAATTCTCGTTCCCTGTTGCTGCATTTGGTCTAGAACATCTTTAACACTCTTTAGATAACCCTGACGTTTTCCCAAAAGTAAAACGCCCATAGTGCCAATCAGAGGTAAATTCCGAGTTTTTGCCACTCGTCTAGCTGCTTTTTCATCAATTAACAATCGATCTGCCTCCATCTCTTCAGCTAGGGCGATCGCTTCAGACTCGCCGAGATCTAAATTACCAACCTTTTGTAACTCCTCTACCACTAACCTATTATTAACAGCTACTACATCCAACCAAGATAATTCCCCCATGAGTTTAGCAGCAGGATGCTGCCCTGTTGTCAATTGATCATAAACCCCTTGAGGAATTACCACTCTGCCAAATAATTTTGGCAACAAATTCAAATAATTAACCTTCGCCAACTCACTGATAGGGGTAGTATCGGAAACAATAATCATTTAAGAATTCTGTTGAGCTAGCATCGATTCTGCTTGCTCTACCTCTTGTTTTAATTCCTCTAAATCCTGTGAATCATCAAAAACAGAAATGCCCCATTTCCCCATCATTTCCAAAATATCTAGACGAGAAATTCCCAGAATTTTTCCCGCTCGTCCGCTACTAATTTCTCCAGCTTCTAGTAAAGCCATTACATAACCTTCTTTAGCTCTTTTTAAAGCTTTAGAGCGAAGAGTTTCAGATATTTGTAGCCTATTTAAAAAATCATCGGCAATTTCTAAAGTCATTTTCTCAGCCTCTTTGCCTTTATTTATATAGTTTAGAATAATCGATCGACTTAGTAGTGAAATCAACAGTAAAGCTTTGGTTTGTTTGAGCGATCGCTTTTTCCCAAGTCTAGACTATTCGCGAGCGACCTATTCTTAGTATTTATTCTTAACCTCGATCGCTCTTCTCTAAAGTAGCTTTAATTGCGTTATCCAGTCGAGGTTAATGGGGGAAGAAATAAAGAGATTGCCATTATTTTTATGACTAACTCAAATTAATCTATTTTTTCGTAAATATCAAAAGCTTAAATCTACATAATAGTAAAATTTTAAAATAATGAATCTATCGGAAAAAGTCCAAGGTACTCCGCGCCCTTGACTACGGAGCTAAGCGAGACTTGCCTTTGCGGACGGAACGTCCGCAGGCTTCCTCGCTCTGCTTGGACTTCGTCAAATTTCCAACGCGATCGCTTTTTTAAACTAACCCAGTTTTGACAACTCATTACTCACGGATATAATTAGCTCATCTTGATTTTTCAAATAAGTCAAATTAAGTAGACTATCAGTTAAGTCAAATAAGTTCTCTCGATCGACTAACATTTTCAATTCTTGATAATCCATTCCTCCGCGAATTTCGTAACTACTATTTAACAAAGCACTAGGATAATTAGACTCGATATATTCTAACCATTCATCTTGGTAAATATAATAAGCCTTTTTAC
>JBFRWK010000009.1:0-20492 GCA_051439545.1 Xenococcaceae cyanobacterium
CGTTTTCCTAGATGACAAATTCCTCGAAGAGAGCGAATAATTATCTCTAATTTGGCTCGATTTTTTCCCCGAGAGAAAAGTTACTCGCGCTCTGCCCAGCCTTACTCAAATCTCATCAGTAAAATTAAAGGAAATATAGCCAATCTCATGCCACAGTCAATACATTCGAGCTTGGTATTCATAACTATGTTAATTTCCTCTCAAAATTTGGGAATCATTTAAATAAGACTGAAGAAGTCAAATAAAGACATAAAATTAATGGAGTCTAATAAGTGATATTTACTAGCTGCTGTTATACTTCATTATTTTAATTAATTATTTGATTTGCCCATCTTTAGTTAACTAAAACAATCAGATTAGCATCATACCAATGGTATCGGTAGTCTTGTATGCACCTTATCGGTTTTAAATCTGAACCGTTAGCTTTAATCAAATAAGTAATATGGAATCATCTAAATCTAATCTTAGCAAAATTATCCTTAGTTCCGTTGCCTTTGGTGCTGCAAGCTTCGGCATCGGTATGTTTATGAGTAAAGATATCGGCAAAGCAATAGCAACTGGTGCAATTGGAGGAACAGCAACCACGACAGGCGCATTAATTTCTGGTAGAAAGAAAGAAGAAGATAATAATATAACTGGAAGTTCTGTCGATGAAATTCAAGAAAATCAAATCCAAGAACTGAAAGCTCAAGAAAAAGAATTACAAGAATCTATTGCCGAAAAAACTACTAAAAAAGATGAAGTAGAAGTTGGTATTAACTCTCTACAGTCAGAACACCAACAATTAGTAGAAGAAATTTCTAATCTTAATAGCCAAAAACAAAAATTAGAAGCAGAATATAATGATTGGAATATTAAAATTCAAGAAACAGAACAAAAGCAACAAAACTTGGATCGAGACTTAACAAATCTAGAAAATAATAAACAAAAACTAGAACAAGAACAAGAAAATTTAAATCAAAGCTTAACTTCTTTACAAGAACAAAAACAAGAATTAGAAGCTAAATTAATAACTAAACAAACAGAACTAGAACAGAAAATTAGTCAAGTTTCTCAAGCACAGCAGCAACAAGAAGAAATAGAGCAAAAGCATCATCATCTCAAATCTCAAGTAGAAGAACTTGAAAAAGAAAGAGAAGAAATAAATAAATCTCTAACAGTAGATAATATAGATAACAATGTAGAATTAATCGATCGAGAATTAGAAGATTTAGCCGATAATCTTTCTGATAGTGATTTAGAACAGTTCGATACAGAAACTTCTTATGCTGTTCAGTTAGAAACTCCAGATGAAAACTTAGCCGAATTTGAGACCGAGCCAAGTTTAGAATTAGATGCAGCAGCAGAAAATAGCTTTGAAAGTGAATCAGATGAAGAGCTTGAAGCAACAGCAGAATTAGAGCCAATTGACAGCGAAAATCCTTTCGATTTAGAGTCGGAACAGTCTACCTCTGAAGCCGAAGATAATCTCGGTGAACTAGAAGGATTAATGGGCAACTTAGAGGAATCTGACCTAGCCGAATTTAATCAAGAGCCAACCATCGAATTAGATGCAGCAGCAGAAACTAACTCTGAGAGTGAAACTGAAACTGATTGGGCAGCCATGGGGGCAGAATCCTCTTTAGACTTGGATTTGTCGTCGGAACAGTCTACCTCTGAAGTCGAAGAGAGTCTCGATGAATCAGAAGGATTAATGGGCAGCTTAGAAGAATCTGATTTTGAACCGAATGAAGCAGAATCCTCTTTAAGCTTTGAGTCAGAAACAGCAATGCCCGATGCTGAAGATAATCTCGGCGAAATAGAAGGATTAATGGGCAACTTAGAAGAATCCGACCTAGGAGAATTTAAGACTGAGCAAAGCATCGAATTAGACGCAGCAGCAGAAACTAGCTCTGAGAGTGAGGCGGAAACTGATTGGGCAGCCATGGGGGCAGAATCCTCCTTAGACTTCGATTTGTCGTCGGAACAGTCTACCTCTGAAGTCGAAGAGAGTCTCGATGAATCAGAAGGATTAATGGGCAACTTAGAAGAATCTGATTTTGAACCGAATGAAACAGAATCCTCTTTAAGCTTTGAGTCAGAAACAGCAATGCCCGATGCTGAAGATGCTCTCGGTGAATTAGAAGGATTAATGGGCAACTTAGAAGAATCTGATTTTGAACCGAATGAAACAGAATCCTCTTTAAGCTTTGAGTCAGAAACAGCAATGCCCGATGCTGAAGATGCTCTCGGTGAATTAAAAGGATTAATGGGCAACTTAGAAGAATCTGACCTAGGAGAATTTAAGACTGAGCCAAGATTAGAATTAGACGCAGCAGCAGAAAATAGCTTTGAAAGTGAGACAGATGAAGATTTTGTAGCAACAGCAGAATTAGAGCCAGTTGACAGCGAAAATCCTTTCGATTTTGAGTCAGAAACAGCAATGGCCGAATCTGAAGATGCTATCGATGAATTAGAAGGACTAATGGGCAACTTAGAAGAATCTGACCTAGGAGAATTTAATGATGAGCCAAGATTAGAATTAGACGCAGCAGCAGAAAATAGTTTTGAAAGTGAGACAGATGAAGATTTTGTAGCAACAGCAGAATTAGAGCCAATTGACAGCGAAAATCCTTTCGATTTTGAGTCAGAAACAGCAATGCCCGATTCTGACGATGCTCTCGGTGAATTAGAACGACTAATGGGTAACTTAGAAGAATCTGATTTTGAATCAAATGAAACAGAATCCTCTTTAGACTTGGATTTGTCGTCGGAACAGTCTACCTCTGAAGCCGAAGAGAGTCTCGGTGAATTAGAAGGACTAATGGGTAACTTAGAGGAAGATGATTTTGAACCGAATGAAACAGAATCCTCTTTAAGTTTTGATTCAGAATCAGAGACTTTGGAGTTAGAAGAGTTAATGACAAATATACCTAACTCACCAGAATTTAATGAATCTGAGATATTAGATGAAGACTTACTTGGAGAACAACTGGAGCAATTAGATGGTCTAATTAGCTCAATTGCCGAAGCTTCTACCGATCTCGATGAATTAGATAATGTACTGGAACATAAAAAAATTGCTAATACTGAAGATTAAAATAAAGATCGCCCAAAATATAAATTAATCTTGCCAATATTTATAGGCACTATAAGCTAAGGTAACTACTCCAGTAATAATTGCTGCTTCGTCTACTTCAAATAAGGGATGATGTAGAGGGTAGTTATCTTTTTCCGTATGTCCTACTCCTAAACGAAACATACAACCAGGGACTTTTTCTAGATAGACAGAGAAATCTTCTGCACCCAAAGAAGGTTCGGGTATAATTTGTACTAGATCGCTGCCCCAAGCTTCTCGACTTGCTGTTTCTAAAAGCTTGGTTAAATTGAGGTTATTCTGTACAGAAGGAACTCCCCGACTATAATTTACTTGATACTTAGCTCCATATATTTGACAAACACCAGCAACAATATTTTCAATCCACTGGGGTAAATTGGCATGGCTATCAGGATGAAGAGAACGGACAGTACCTACCATTTTGACCCGATCGGCAATTACATTAGCTGCTCTACCACCTTCAATTTTGCCAATAGTTAAGACAATTGGATGTAAAGGGTTTTGAGTCCTGCCGATCGCTTGTTGTAAACTAGTAATAACTTGAGAAGCAATCCAAATCGCATCGATCGCTTGATGAGGACGCGCTCCATGTCCTGACTCTCCTTGAATAATAATTTCTAAATCATCTGCTGCTGCTGTCAAAGCACCATAACGAATACCGATACGACGGGCAGGAATAGAAGGAAAAACATGAACTCCTAAAATAGCATCGACAGCTTCGATCGCTCGATCTTTTACCATCCATCTTGCTCCTTGGGCAACTTCTTCTGCTGGTTGAAAGAGAAAACGGATATTTCCTGGTAAAGATTGACTTAACTGAGATAAAATCATGGCTGTCCCTAAACCCAAGGTAGTATGAACATCATGACCACAGGCGTGCATAATACCAGGAGTACGGGAAGCAAAATCGAGTTGGGTACGCTCGTGAATAGGCAAAGCATCCATATCCGTACGAATGGCTAAAGTTCTTTTATCTTTTCCTTCCCCTATCAGTTCTCCCACAACTCCTGTTTTGCCGACTGCTTCTCGAACATGAAGTCCACAAGAAGATAACACTCCAGCAACATAGGCAGCAGTTTGGTATTCTTCCCCACTGAGTTCTGGATGAGCATGAAGATGACGACGAATTTCGATTAATCGAGGAGCCAAATTTTCAGTTAGGGTTTTAATCTCAGAAAGCATCTATTAACAATCGTAAATATACATCCTAATCTAGATCGAATTAAAAAAAGAAGAAATAAGAAGTATCCAAATGATTGGATAGCGATCGAGTTAATTTCTTACTTCTTCTCTAAATTTAATTTATTCTATTCGTATATCCAAGAACGTCTAACAGGTTCCCAACCTACTTGTTCGTCATCCGTAAACCAAAGAGCAATTTCTCTTTGAGCAGTTTCGATCGCATCAGAGCCATGAATCAGGTTGCGTCCAATACTAACACCAAAATCACCGCGAATTGAACCAGGATCGGCACTAATGGGATCTGTAGCCCCAATAATTTTTCTGGCAGCAGTTACTACATTTGCTCCTTCCCAGACCATAGCAACTACGGGGGCGGAAGTAATAAAATCAATCAGACCAGAAAAAAATGGTTTGCCTTTATGAACATCGTAGTGTTTTTCGGCTAACTCACGAGATACTTTCATCATTTTGAGACCTACTAAGGTAAAACCTTTGGCTTCAAAGCGACAAAGAATTTCTCCGACTAAATGACGTTGTACTCCGTCGGGCTTAATCATAATAAAGGTACGTTCCAAGATTCCCTCCTTAATTATTTACAAATTGTCACAAATCCCAGAGTAACTCAGATTTCCCTCTTTAATTATTTTGTTAAGAAAGTTAGCCAAATTTAAACCTTGATTGCAATATCTCCTGATTTTTGAGGAGCATCGGCAGCAAAATGATATTTTTTTAGGAAATTACATTACTTCAACTGTTTCGATTAAATTTTAGAGCAAGTTTATGTATAACAAAAATTCAAATAAAGATTTAGTTAGTGCTGGTATTACTGCTGGTTTAGGAGCAGGGGTAGTTACTTCTTTTGCCGTTAGTCAAGGGCAAAATCCTTTGATAGCTTTGAGTATCACTATCGTAGCTGGCTTGATTGGTGTTGTTTGTCATCAAAATGACTTAATTTAAGCATCATATAAGAGCAATTTAGAATAATAATGTAAAACATTTTTAATACTCCCTACTGATTTAACCAAAGTTTCTCAGTTTACTTTGTCCATATAGCAGTAGTTCAGTGTATGCTATCAATCAAGTCAGTGTGAGGAGTAACTTGAATGAATTTGCATATTGATGCTTTAGAAGTCTTGAAAACAACTAGTCGGACTTTCTATATTCCCATTAGTCTTTTACCCAAAGAATTACAAGCAGCCGTAGCTTCAGCTTACTTATGTATGCGAGCGATCGATGAAGTTGAAGATCATTCACAATTAGATAATCTTACCAAAGCACAATTATTACGCCAGATTAGCCTCAATTTACAAGCAACCGTTAATAATTCTAATTCTGGTCATATTACTCAAGGTTTGACAGTAGATCGACAAGTTTTACCAGAAGTAACTTTGCGCTTGGAAGAATGGTCAATACTCGCACCAGAAACTATTGCTCCTCGTATTTGGGATGCCACAGCAGCAATGGCAGATCGTATGGCATATTGGGCAGAACGTAATTGGACAATTAAGACAGAATCAGATCTAGACCGTTATACTTTTAGTGTGGCAGGTGCGGTAGGTTTATTACTGTCTGACTTATGGGCTTGGTATGATGGAACTCAAACTAATCGTACTTATGCTATTGGGTTCGGTCGGGGTTTACAAGCTGTGAATATCGTCCGCAATCATGGTGAAGATTTAAAACGAGGAGTTAATTTTTTGCCTAGTGGTTGGAAGATGAAAGATATGCAAGCTTATGCTCATCGTAATCTTAAACTTGCCGATTTATACACTCAATCTCTCACTTCGGGTCCTGCGTTAAGATTTTGTCAGATTCCTCTAGCTTTGGCTTATGGTACTCTAGATGCGATCTCTCTAGGTAAAGAAAAACTGACCCGTAATGATGTTCTATCTTTAGTAGAACAGTTTGTTAGAGCTAAGTCAGCTTGAGTTAACCTAATCGAATACCTTATTGAAGTTGACTGGAGACGATTATGGATTGGTGGCAAAAACTGAAAAAAAATCCCCTAGCCAAATTTGGGGCTATTTTACTAATTGTATTTTATTTAGTAGTAATTTTCGCTGATTTTGTTGCACCTTACGATCCCTATTCGTCTCAAACAGATGGTTCTTTATTACCACCAACTCAAATATATTGGCGATCGACAGAAGGAAACTGGATCGGTCCTCATGTTTATCCGACAACAATAGGGCCTACTGACGTAGAAACAGGCGAGCGAGAATTGATGGTAGATTTTACTCAACCTTCTCCTCTTCGTCTTTTTGTTAAAGGTAGACCCTATAATCTCTTGCAAATTACTCTACCTTTACCACCTAAGTTTGAAGAAGTTACTATTTTTCCTGGTATTGAGCTTCAACGCCATTTATTTGGTGCTTTTGGGGAAGCCAAAATTAATCTTTTAGGTACTGACGAACAAGGAAGAGATCAATTTAGCCGTTTAATGTTTGGGGGTAGAATTAGTCTTTTTATTGGCTTAGTCGGAATTACAATTTCTTTTCCTCTGGGAATGTTAGTTGGTGGTATTTCTGGTTATTTTGGTGGCTGGCTTGATGCGATCTTGATGCGTTTTGTCGAAGTGCTGATGACTATTCCTGGAATTTATCTACTGGTGGCATTAGCAGCGGTTTTACCGCCTGGTTTGACTAGCGCACAAAGATTTTTATTAATTGTCTTAATTACATCCTTTATAAGTTGGTCGGGATTGGCCAGAATTATTAGAGGACAGGTATTATCTCTCAAACAAAGAGAATTCGTTCAGTCGGCAAAAGCAATGGGGGCAAAACCTTTTTACATTATTATTCGCCATATCTTACCGCAAACAGCAACTTACGTAATTATTTCTGCTACCCTGGCCGTACCAGGATTTATCGTAGCCGAATCAGTACTTAGCTTAATTGGGTTAGGTATTCAACAACCCGATCCCAGTTGGGGTAATCTCTTATCGATCGCTACTAATGCCTCGATTTTAGTGCTACAACCTTGGTTGATTTGGCCCCCTGCATTATTAATTATTCTTACTGTATTGGCTTTTAACTTGTTGGGGGATGGTTTGAGAGATGCCTTAGACCCCCGTAGTTTACAGCGATAAGATTTTAAAAGGAATGATAAATTGTTTTAACAGCTCTAAGCTTTAAGCTCTAAGCTTTAAGCTTGGTTTAATTCCTCCACTTCATTAAGCGTGGAATAAGACATAGTGGAGGTTAAAATCCTTCACTATGTAAGCTTGTAGCTTATGACTTATGGCTTATAGCACAGGAAGTAGCCCCTTTAAATTACACCTACTTACTTGTTAAGCATTAATCGCCAAATTACCCATCATGCCTAAATCTTCGTGATCGAGAATATGACAGTGATACACGGTTTTGCCAGCAAAATCGCGGAAAGGAATACGAATGCGGACGGTTTCTCCTCTTTTCACCAATACCGTATCTCGCCAAGCAAGTAATGATTCTGGTTGTCCGTTGCGACTAATTACTTGAAAAGCATTACCATGAATATGGAAAGGATGATCCATTACACCTGTATTTGCTATTTCCCAATCTTCTACAGTATTAAGTTTTACCTGGGTAGGAATCAAATCATGACGATAAGGTTCACCATTAATTAAAAAAGCCATGCCAACCATCGGATTCATACCGTGATTGAGTTCAAAACGTCTGAATATTTCGGGTTCGGGCAAGGTAGAAATTGAAGCAAGTTTAGTTGGTAAAGCCAAAGGTTCGATCGCAGATTCGTAATTAACTGTTGCTAAAACTATCGGTTCATCTCTATTATTACCGTACATCATGCCTCTACCACCCATCATTCCACCACCCATCATTCCCATACTGCCTCGGTTATAGGGTAAATTGAGTAGGCGATATTGCCCTGGTTCTCGATCTCCTTTTACTAAAATATCGGCTCTTTGTCCTGGTGTTAGTAGTAATTCGTTCACTTCTATCGGTTCATTTAAGCTATGACCATCAGTAGCAATGTGATAAAAAGAATGTTCTTCTAAAGCTAATCGATAAAAACGAGATGGAGAAGCATTGAGTATACGTAAGCGCAATAAACCACTAGCAGGTAAATAAATATCGGGATTTATTTGACCATTAACGGCTATGACATCTCCTTCTCGTCCCATCATTAGAGACATATGTGCCGAAGATGAACGTCTTCCTGCACCATCTAAGCCAAAATCTTGCAAAACTAAAAATTCTTCTTTTGCTGTTTTAATTTCAGGAATTTCATCTAACTCACCCCTTACTATAAATAAACCCGCTAATCCACCAAATAGTTGTTCTGCTACTAAACCATGGAGATGAGGATGATACCAAAATGTTCCCGAAGGATGATTGGCTGGGATTTGAAATTCGTAAGTCAGTTGTTGTCCTGGTTCTATTTTTAGAAAAACATTATCCGCGTTTCCCGTAACGGGAATATGTAAACCATGATAGTGAATATTAGTAGGTCGATCGAGATTGTTAGTAAAATTAATCCGAACTCGATCGCCTGGCTTTGCTTCTAAACGTGGTGCGGGAATTTGTCTATTGTAAGTTAATAAGTATGCTTCTTTTCCGCCTAAATTGACTATATTTTCCCTGGCTTCTAGGTCTAGTTCTAATAATCCGTTGCTGCTTTGATACAGAGAAGAAAGATTGACGGTCGATCGCGATAATGGTTCGCTAGAAATAGTTTCTTTACGTAACCAATTGCCTATGGTAGCTGCCCCCGCACCAGCAACAGTCAAAGCAATAAACTGACGGCGGTTGAGTTTAACCATGATTAATTTAGTAAGATTTATATTCTTTGAATACTTCGACTTCACCCTTATTGTTAAATGCCAAGACTTGAAATGGTTGTTTAATGTCCCTAGCTTCCATGCCTGGTGTTCCTATGGGCATTCCAGGTACTGCTAAGCCAGCCATTTCGGGTTTTTCAGCTAGCAAACTAGAGAGTCAAGTTCATCTATACCAAGTTTACCAAATTAGAATTTTAGGGAATTTGTGTTGCAACTTTAGCTAACAATTGAGAACAGGCTAAATTTTCGCGATAAAAGGATTAAAGAAATTTAAATTAGTTAATGTTAAGAAAATCTTCTTTTTCCTAGCTAATTTCTAATAAATATGGCAAACCTATAGTGTTTAATGTATCTTTAACCATAAGTACTAAGGAACTATATACTGAATTAGTCATACAGCCTTCATGGTTCATATTAAGCGCATTGAGCTATCTCATTTCAAATCTTTTGGCGGAACTACCAAAATTCCGATCTTGCCTGGCTTTACGGTAGTTTCGGGTCCTAATGGTTCGGGAAAGTCAAATATTCTCGATGCGCTGTTGTTTTGTCTTGGTTTGGCAAGTTCTAGAGGAATGCGCGCAGAAAGACTTCCCGATCTAGTTAATCATAAGCATAGCAATAATGGTCGTACGGCAGAGGCGATCGTTTCTGTTACTTTCGATCTTGCCGATTTAGGAGATTTAGAAGAAACTGTTGCTACTACTGAGATTGTTCCTATTTCTGGAGAGGAATTGGCAGGAGATGGGGGGGACGCGGAGATAGATACTCATGATGAAAATAGCAATGGCAACGGGAATGGCAAGGTAGAAGCAAGGAAAGATATTAACGGTATTCAAGTAATCGATAATAATGGTTCTCTGGAATGGACGGTTACTCGTCGGTTGCGGGTGACTAAGGGAGGAAATTATTCTTCGACTTTTTATATCAATGGGCAAGTTGCTACGGCGACAGAATTACACGAACAGTTAGAAAAACTGCGAATTTATCCTGAAGGCTATAATGTAGTGCTGCAAGGGGACGTTACCCGCATTATTACGATGAATTCTCGGGAAAGAAGAGAAATTATCGATGAATTGGCGGGAGTAGCAGCTTTCGATCGCAAAATCGAACAGACAAGGAAAACTTTAGAAAAAGTTAGAGAAAGAGAAGAGCATTGTCATATTATCGAACAAGAATTAGTTGCTAATCGCGATCGCTTGGCAGCCGATAGGGTAAAGGCAGAGAAGTATCGTAAACTCAAAGAGAAGGTTCAGCAACAAAAACAACAAGAAATAGTTTTAGTTTGGCGATCTCTTCAGCAAAAGCAAGAGGAATTACAAACAGAAATTACTAAGGGAGAAGCAAAAGCAACCCAGTTAACAGAAGAATTAGGCAAGCTAGATACAGAGATTAAAGATAAGACTACGAACCTAGATGAACTCAATTCCCGCGTTAAAGCTTTAGGGGAAGATGAACAACTTTCTGTCGCTTCTAGGTTGGCAACCCAAAAAGCAAAACGCCAACAAATACAACAGCAGCAAACAGAATTAACTACTAATTTACAACAAACCCAAAACGCGATCGCGCAAACAGAACAAAATATCCAGCAGTTTAGTCAAGAATTAGACCGACTTACCACAACTAAAACTCAGTTAGCCAACGAAATTATTCCCAACTTATCCCAGCAGTGTAGTCAAGCTAGAGAAACTCTTACAAAAAGTAAAGAATCAGCAGATGCGATCGCAGCAGCATCAGAAGCGTGGGTACAAGAACAAGCAAGTCTGACTAAAAACATTTCTAATATCCAAGATAGTCTCAATCCTCAACGTACCGAACAAGCACAACTAACAGAAAGATTAAATCAATTAGAAAGCAAGTTCGCAGAACAAACTCAGTTATTACAAACCACCGAACGAGAATTATCAGAAAAACAAACAGGTGTTAACGAATTATCCTCTCAAGTAACAGCAGCAGAAGAGGCAATTACCAACTTAGCCCAACAGTTAACTATTCTCGAACACGATCGCACTGTCTCTGGTGATACTCAAAAACGTCTAGATAAAGAACAAAGAGATAAACAAAGAGAATTAGACAAATTAGAAGCTACCAAACAAGCACAACAGGAAGCCCAAGGAACTTATGCCAGTCAAATCATCCTCAATGCCAATTTACCAGGGGTACATGGTTTAGTGGCACAACTGGGACAAGTAGATTCTCGCTATCAACTCGCTTTAGAAACTGCTGCGGGAGGACGTTTGGGCTGTATTGTGGTAGAAAATGACAGTGTAGGGGCGCAAGGCATTGAATTATTAAAAAGGCAAAGGGGAGGCAGGGCTACTTTTTTACCCCTCAATAAAATTCAAGCCCCCCGTCTTCTCGATACTACCAATCTGCGCTATGCCAACGGCTATATAGATTTAGCGGTTAATCTAATTAGCTGTGAATCCCGCTATCAGAAAATTTTTGCTTACGTTTTCAATAACACCGTGGTTTTCGATAAGCTCGATCGCGCCCGTTCTTATATCGGTAAATATCGGATTGTCACCCTCGAAGGGGAAATCTTAGAAGCTAGTGGGGCAATGACAGGAGGAAGTCAATCAAATCGTTCTAGTTTGCATTTTGGTACGGCTACCACTAGCGAGTCTACAGAGATTCAAGCTCTCAGACAGCGATTGACAGAGATTGGCCGCATCATAGCAGGCAATGAAGAGATAATAACAAAACAGTCAGAGCAAATCGAGCAGTTGAAACAAGAGTTAACAGAAAATAGACAACAACATCGAGAAAAACAACTTCGTTGGGAGCAACGGCAACAAGAAATCGATCGACTTACCAAACAACAGCAACAGCTAACAATACAATTAAATAATCATCAACAAGAAAGAGAAAAGATTACGAGCAGTCTGCAAATTTTAGCAGCATCTATTCCCGATCGAGAAAGTCAACTTCAAGCTTGTCAACAAAAACTAAAGGAATTAGAAGAATCTCACGATCGAAGTGAATGGAAACAAGTTCAAGCCTTAATTAAAAGCCAAGAAAACGAATTACAACAAGCAGAAAGCCAATTAAGAGAAGCAGAAAACTCTCTCAAAGATACAGACAATCAAGATCGACGTATAAGTGAAAAATTAGAAGAATCTCAACAAAATTTAGAAAGCTTACATCAACAACTAACAAACAATAACCAACAACTAACAACTAACAACCAAGAACTAACCGAACTAGAACAAAAAATAATCCAAGGTGAACGAGAATTACAACAATTAACCGAGAAATTAGGAGAGACTAAAAAAGAGCGCGATCGTGCAGAAAATAAACTCAAAGAATTACAAAACCAACAGCAACAAAAATCTTGGCAGCTAGAAAAAATTAACACGACTCAACAAGAAAGAAAAACCAATCTAGCCAGTCTAGAACAACAAATAGCAGAACAAGCTCAAGAACTACCAGATCCTCTACCCGAAATTCCTGAGTTAGTTAATACAGACAGTGAATCAGCCGAACAAATTACTTTTGCCAATATTCAAGAACATTTAGAACAAATACAAAAACAAATTCGTAATGGGGAAAAAAGATTAGAAGCCATGGAGCCAGTTAATATGCTGGCATTAGAAGAATACGAAAAAACCGAAGCAAGATTACAAGAATTATCTGAAAAACTGAATACCATTGCAGCAGAAAGAACTGAATTATTACTGCGAGTGGAAAAATTTACTACCTTACGTCTACGAGCATTTAAAGAAGCTTTCGACGCAGTTAATGAAAACTTTCAAACTATTTTTGCCGAACTCTCCGACGGCGACGGACATTTACAATTAGACGATGAAGAAGATCCATTTAATGGTGGTTTAAATCTGGTGGCACATCCCAAAGGAAAACCAGTACAAAGATTAAGTTCTATGTCTGGAGGAGAAAAATCATTAACTGCCCTTAGTTTTATTTTTTCTCTGCAAAAATACCGTCCTTCTCCTTTCTATGCTTTTGATGAAGTAGATATGTTTCTAGATGGTTCCAATGTAGAAAAATTATCCCGTATGGTGAAAAAGCAAGCCCAAGAAGCCCAGTTTATTGTAGTTAGTTTGCGTCGCCCCATGATCGAAGCTTCCGAAAGAACCATCGGCGTAACACAAGCAAGAGGCGCGCATACTCAAGTTTTAGGAATTAAGATGAGGTAAGCTTTTGGATAAAGCAACAATTCCAGAGTTATAAAGAAATAAAAAAATGACCGACCGAAAAACCTCATGGGGTGACAAGATAGCTTAAAAGTAATCACCGCAGAGAGTCTAATCAACAACAATGGCTCAAAAGTCAACAAAAAAAATTCAAATGATAATCATTCATAGTGGTCGAAACCGCGCTCGCGGTTTCGACCCAATGGGCATTGATTAAATATTCAACTAAAAAGATAAAAGTATTTAATAAAAACGAATATTTAATTTTTAGCTTCTTAAAAATTTACTTGATTTTGTTTCTCGTGATATTCTTCTTCTTCTAGCTCCTTAACTTCTTTGTGTAAAAAGTAATTCAAAAAAGTTCTGATACCTGCGATCGTCGCTAAAAAGCCAAGAGCTTCCCAACTAGGAGTAACTGCTGTGGCGACAATATCAGCAGCTAAGAGAAATTCTAGAGATAGTGCCAAAGATAAACCTAAATCTAATCTAATTTCGTGATAAAAATCTTCTGAGTTTTTGCGCCGATAACTGCGGAGAAATTTGGTAACCGTTTTAAAAATAGAAAAAACAACAATAAAAATAGCGATGCCTTCTATGAGCAATTGAATGACAATAGCAATATGATGTAATTCCGATTCTGCTACTTCTACTAAATTGTCCATTAGATACTATTCTCTGAACGACAAAGAACGCCAAAAAAACTTAGGTAAAGCTAACATTCGTCTCCATCGCCAAGGTTCTTGATATAAACGATAAGACCATTCTAAATTCATATTTCTCAGCCAAATAGGAGCGCGGGATTTATTACCAGACCAAATATCAAAACTACCGCCTACTCCAACCCAGATAGAATTAGGACAGAGAAAGCGGTTTTTTTGAATCCATAGTTCTTGCCGTGGGACTCCTAGACCGACAAAAATTACTTGGGGTTGTTGTTGTTGGAGAGTTTCTTGCCACTGTTTTTGTTCTTCCGTGGAAAGATAACCATGCTGACTGATAATTGGTAATTCAGGTAGTTTTTTTTGCCAGACTGTAGCTGCTATGGCTGCTGTTTCTGGAGTTCCACCGTAAAAGCAAACCAAAGGAGGCTGAGATAATTGTCCTAACCGATATAATAATGACTCGGCTAATTCAATTCCTGGAGAGCGTTTTTGTCTTTTTCCTCGGAGCAACAAATAAAAGATAATACCAGCACCATCAGGCACTACTAATTCTGCATTATTAATAATTTGGGCTAAATTTGGCTCTTGTTCGGCAAGAATTGCCATCTCTGCATTGAGAGTAACTACATGAGTACCCAATTTTTGGTGCATTCTTTCGATAAGCCAACCAGTATAGTCTGGAAGTAAATGTACGGGTAAATTCAACACCGTAGAAACTTCGGGAGAAGGTGGTTTTTGATTTAACTGAACCATAGATATTATTGTTTATTTAAAAAAACTGATTGAGAGAAATTAGCAATTGGCTATTACAATCTTTCTAACTTGACTGCCGTTCCTGTAGCAGTGATAAGAAGCAAGACACCTTTTTCATCTACGTTAATAGTACCAGTATCTATCTCAATACCGACAACTCCATCTGCACCCAATTCTCTTGCTCTTTTTTTTAATTCTTCGATCGCCTCTAACTGACCTTTTTCAAATATACGTTCGTAACTGCCAGTACGACCGCCAATCATATCTCTGATTCCCGCAAAAAAATCTCGTAGAGCATTAGTCCCATAAACTACTTCAGCAGTAACTATGCCGAGATAATTATCGATCGACCAGCCTTGAATAACATCGGTTGTTGTCACAATCATTGAATTTTCCTGAAAAAATTATCAGTATTCTAGTTTTAGATTATCTTGACATACTACTACAGCAAATAACTGTATTTATCTAATGGCTTCACAATTCTGGGTAAGGAAATAAGACTATACCAAAGTCGAACGCCCTGGGGTGAAGTAAACTAAGCAAAGAAATCAACATAAATTAGAAGATAATAAAGATATGGTTGCTCCTCTTCCTGTTAGCGATCGCCATCGATTAGAAATTGCTCAACTAGATTTACCACCCCGTTTGTTATTAGGTCCTGGACCTGCCAATGTTCATCCTAGAGTACTTTCAGCTTTAAGTTTTCCGCCTGTAGGACATTTAGACCCCAGTTTTTTAACTTTAATGGATGAGGTCAAAGATTTGTTACGTTATGCTTGGCAAACAGATAATGAGTTGACTATCGCGGTGAGTGGTACGGGTAGTGCAGCGATGGAAGCTACTCTTGCTAATGTTGTCGAACCAGAAGATGTAGTTTTAGTTGCAGTAAAAGGCTATTTTGGGCATCGCCTGGTAGAGATGGCAAGCCGTTACAGGGCAGACGTTCGCAAAATTACCAAGCCTTGGGGAGAAGTATTTAGTTTAGAAGAGATTAAAACAGCCTTAGAAACTCATCGCCCCAAAGTACTGGCTATAGTTCATGCCGAAACCTCTACAGGAGCTTGTCAACCTTTGGAAGGATTAGGGGAATTATGCCGTCAATATGATTGTTTATTACTCGTAGATACGGTTACTAGTCTTGGCGGTGTACCTTTATATATTGATGAATGGGGAATCGATTTAGCATATAGTTGCAGTCAAAAAGGACTCGGTTGTCCTCCAGGGGCTTCTCCTTTTACTATGAGTGAAAGAGCGATCGATAAACTCAATAGTCGCCGTCAGCCTCCTGCTAACTGGTATTTAGATATGTCTTTACTAACTAAATATTGGGGAGAAGAAAGGGTTTATCATCATACAGCCCCAATCAATATGAACTATGGTATAAGAGAAGCTTTACGTTTAGTAGCAGAGGAAGGATTAGCACAACGTTGGCAACGTCATCGTACTAACGCAGAATTACTCTGGGCTGGTTTAGAAGAATTAAAATTAGTTTGTCATGTGGATAAAGATTATCGATTACCTACTTTAACTACTGTGCGTATTCCCGATGGAATTGATGGTAAAGCCGTAGCCAGGAAGTTACTCAACGAATATAATATCGAGATCGCAGGAGGTTTGGGGGAGTTGGGCGGTAAAGTCTGGCGTATTGGTTTAATGGGTTATAACAGTCGTCCAGAAAATGTTATTTTACTGCTCAATGCTTTAGCAAAAGTTTTGCATGATTAGCTATTAGGGTGGGCATTTTCTCTATGTCCACTTATTTAATGGAAAATGAATGAGGTAAAGAGTAATGAGTAGTGAGTAGTAAGTAGAGGTGCGCGGGGAGGGGGGTTTAAGAACTAGATAAATCGAGCGAGAAAATTAGACTTAAAACTATTAAAAACCCCCCTTCCACCCCCGCTGCGGTTTCCGCAGCTAGGGAACGCGCACCTCCCGAAGGGTAAGTAGTGAGTAAGGAATAAGATAAAGACTCAAACTTAATTCGAGCGAGTTTTCAGTTTTATATTTATTTACGTCCACCTAGTTATCTATCATTAGTTATTTGTCTTGAAGATATCTAGCTTTGCTACTTGGCTATACTCTGCGCTTATAAGAACTATTTGCTCTATCTTATGCCTTCTACTATTAGTTTGTTTTTGCTTATTTTGGCTTCTATTTTTCTTTTGGGTAACACAAGAGAAGAACTGTTAAACCAAAGTATAGAATCTAATTCTGCTCTCGAAAAAATAACTTTTGATATATCTACTACCTCTGGCGAAGAATTACGTAATCCTCCCGAGAGGTTGAGGGCGGTTAGTTATGAATTTTGTATTCCCAAGGAAGATAAATTTGTTACCGAAGTCAAAGCAATAGACTCTAGCGTCATGTTTTATGGCAGTAGTCGGGGTAGAATTGGTTGCCAAGAAAATCAGTATCTTTGTATCGGTACAATCCAAAGTCCTCAATGGAAAGAGATTTTACTTTCTCTAGCTAGACTCGACTATGTAGAGAGGATCGATCGATTTTTAGGAGAGTAGCAAAGAATTAAGAGCTAATTATTTAATAAAATATCCAGACACTTTCCATTTGCCGTCTTTATCTAACATCGGCGTAACTGTTTCAACGGCAGACTCTTTGTTTTCAAAAGAAGTATTGTATTGAATTACAACATATTCCCCATCGGGAGCCCCTGGGAGTGAAGTCGTATATTGCCTTGATTTGAGTTCTCTAGAAAGCATTTTTCCCAAAGGATACCTAACACCTTGAAGTGCTTTTTCCCATTCCTCTTGAGTAACATTATTTTGAAAATATTGTGCTGTCTCTAACCAGCTATCTGCATATCTAGAGCTATCTATGAGAGTGAGCCACTTTTGGGCTGATTTCTCGGCTTGAGCAACTTTTTCCTCGGTAGAATTATTTCCTAAGCCAAATCCAGAAGTACTCAAAATTCCAATCGCTAGAGTTGCTATCAAAAAATTGTACATACTATTAAATCTATTAATTTTTTTCTTTAGATGTATTTACTTGAGAATAAATTAACCATATTTTACGAATATATCTTATTTAGACATAATTTTTTGGATTAGATTAACGATACTGTCGATTATTTCTAAATCTGACTTATTCGCTGCTGCTAATTCGGTGATGCTGAAACCTACAATATTAAAATTACTTTGCAGCTTTTGTAATAATGATCCGATCGCCTCTATAGATAAGCCATTAGAAGCAGGACATTTGATAAAAGGGAAATAACTTGGATCGATAACATCGAGATCGAAGTGAATGTAGAGTTGATTGTAATCGGTTTTAGCGATCGCATCAATTAGCTGCCGATCGTTATTTTCGATCGTTTGAGGGGAAAATAAAGATATCTTTTCTTGTTTGAGAAAACTAGTTTCTGGCGGATCGAAGTCTCTAGCACCAACAATAAATACTTGTTTTGGATGTAATTTAGAAAAGGATAGGTTTATAATTTGCTCATCTCCTTCTCCAAACAAAACCCTTAGTGGCATTCCATGAAAATGCTTGCTAGGTGAAGTGGTTGGCGTATTCAAGTCCCCATGAGCATCAAGCCAAACTACAGCTAGATCGCCGTCGTATTTTCGATCGAGAAAAGAGATTGGTGCTACATCAACGCCACAATCACCGCCAATTACAAAGATTCTAGAAGGATTATATTGCTGAATAATTTTTTTGGCTGATAATAAATTTTGGATAATTGAGGAATATCCTAAAATATTTCTTTCAATATTTAGCTCTTGTGTCGCTCTAACAGGTACAGTCTCAAACTGTGCTAACTGCTGCAAACGTTCGTATATTAGCATCGCACCCCTATATAGTTCGTTTGTAGTTCCCGATCCTTGCCATTGGGGAAATAGTAAATTTAATACCATTTCTCATTTTTATTTATAACGATATTTGCAAATGTTATATATGGATTATAATCATTAGTCACAGCTACAGAAACTATTTAGAAGTATAGTCATTGCAATTAATTTCCGCAGCTTTATCGCTGATAGTTGTTAGTTGTTAGTCGTTAGTAAAATATAATACTTTTTATTATTACTTTTGTTATTCATCTGGTTTCTATGATTGAATGACTATGACTCGATCGCCGTTTAAAATTTTGTTGCCCAATAATTTTGTAAATCTTGAGCTACTTTTCCTGAAAGGATAAAACAACCGATAAGATTAGGAAAAGCCATAGACAGCAGCATCATATCACTAAAATTAACTACTGCACCTAGGTTAACTACCGAGCCAATAAAGATACAAAATAAGAAAATACCTTTATAAATTAGGGTATTATTTTCGCCAAAGAGAAAAGCCCAACATCTCTCGCCGTAATAACTCCAGGTAATCATCGTCGAGAAGCCGAATAAGAAGATAACTATAGCTAAAACATAGGGAAACCAGCTAATTACTCTGGCAAAAGCAGCAGCAGTCAATTCCGAACCACTCATATCTGCGGGTATATTTTCACCATACATTCCCGTTACCACAATCACTAAAGCAGTCAGATTACAAATAACGATCGTATCGATAAAGGGTTCTAAAATTGCTACAATTCCCTCTCTGACAGGCTCTTTGGTTTTAGCTGCCGAATGAGCGATCGCTGCTGAACCCAATCCCGCACCATTAGAAAAGGCACTACGACGAACAGACTGCACTAATAATCCGACTAAGCCACCTTCTACGGCAACAGGAGAAAAGGCTCTTTCTATGATAGTACTAATAGCATGGGGAATTTCGGTAATATTCAGTCCAATTACCCATAAACAAGCAACTAAGTAAATAGCAATCATCACGGGAACTAATTTACTAGTAACTACCCCAATACGGCTAATTCCGCCAATAATTACTAATCCGACTAAAAAGGCGACAATTATCCCAAATACCCAGTTATAACTTTCTATTCCAGGAAACAAAGCAGTTAAAGCAGCAAAAGACTGGTTGGCTTGGAACATATTCCCACCGCCAAAGGATGAACCCATACAAAAAACAGCGAAAAGAATACCCAGTACTCTGCCTAATTTGCCCCAACCCATTTTATCTAAACCATCAGTTAAATAATACATTGGGCCTCCTGCAACCGTACCATCTGAGTTGACTTGACGGTATTGTTGTCCGAGAGTACATTCAATAAATTTACTAGACATCCCCAAAAAAGCAGCTACACTCATCCAAAAAACTGCCCCTGCACCCCCTATTTGAATAGCGATCGCCACTCCTGCAATATTGCCCAATCCGACAGTTCCCGATAAAGCCGTAGCTAAAGCTTGAAAAGGCGATACTTCCCCTACGCCTTCTTCTTCGTTGGCATATTTTCCTCTAGCAATATCGATCGCGTGTTTAAAACCACGGATACTGATAAAACCAAAGCGGAGGGTAAAAAATAACCCTCCCCCAATAATCCAAAGGATAATTAAGGGCATTCCCCCAATAGAAAAGAATAAGACTTGTTCTATTGCGGATACACTCTGGGAAAAAATAAAATCAATTTTGTTTAATATTGCCAATGTTTCTATACTCAATATTTGGTCTTCAGGCTACGAGCGTAAATTAGCTTTAAGTTTAATTTTACTTTGTTAAGCAAGTGTCAGTAGAGCGATCGATTTTCTCAATTTAGAATAGAACTCTTCCATAAGTCTGATAAACTTCGGTCTTGTTTGGGAAAAGGTGCGCAAAGTAGTTAGGCTATTGGGTTGACCGATAAATAAGGTTAATACGACCCATTCCCCAGGGAAAAGTAAGGTAAAAATAACCTTTTCCCTTTTCCCTTTCCCCGAGAGAAATATTGGACAAAGTAGGACAGTCTTCCTCAGCTATAGGTTTGGAGTCAAGAGTTTTTTCGTCAGGGGGGACAAATTGCCCCGATTTTCAATACA
>JBFRWK010000010.1:0-20180 GCA_051439545.1 Xenococcaceae cyanobacterium
GGTAGCGGGTAGCGGGTAGCGGGTAATGTTGCTCAGTTAGTATCAAAGCCGAATATAAAGCCCAAAAGCTACTAAGAAGCTACCTACTACCTGCTACCTGCTACCTAAACAAGACCAAGATTTATGAGACTTATGCAAGAGGTCTAACGGTTAGATACTCAGGTATCTCTTAACACAGTAGAAGATTGGGAAATTACGAATACAGGCGTAATGGATCACCCCTTCCACCTGCATACCAATCCCTTTCAAGTAATAAGTCGCAATGGTCAACCCGAACTCTTTCGAGCTTGGAAAGATACGGTCTTAGTTCGGGCAGGAGAAACGGTACGCTGTCGAGTTCGTTTTATAGATTTCCCTGGTAAGACAGTTTATCATTGTCATATTTTAGACCATGAGGATTTAGGCATGATGGGTAATTTAATGATTGATGCTTAATTTTCAGATAGTATACTTAAAAGTATAACCATCGGTAAAACTTACAAAATGGCTAAAGTTAAAACTGCAGTTTCCCTTTCTGAAGAAGTATTATCGAACGCAGATAAGCTAGCAGAATCCTTATCAACTTCCCGCAGTCAAATATTTGAAATGGCTCTATCAGAGTTTATTGCGCGTCATCAAAATCAACAGATACTTCAGCAATTAGATGTTGTATACAGCGAAGACTCAACCGAGGAAGTCGAACTAATTCAACAGATGAAGCCTATTCACCAGTCTGTAGTTGAAGAATGGTAATTCAGCAAGGCGATATCTATTGGATAGACTTGGGCGAACCTTTAGGCGCACAGTCGGCTTATCGTCATCCTCATGTGGTGATTCAAAATAATGTTTTTAATCGATCGCGAATTGCTACTGTGGTTGTCTGCGCTTTAACATCCAATTTAAAAAGAGCCAATGCACCAGGCAATATTTTATTGGAGAAGAACGAGGCGAATTTACCCAAACAAAGTGTCATTAATGTATCGCAAATCTTTACCGTCAGTAAAGAACAGCTACAGCAGAAAATTGGGACTTTAAGTAAAGCAAGAATGGAGCAGATTTTAGCGGGAATTAAATTGGTAATTGAACAGAGAGATGTTTAACCTAAAGTTAACAATATCAAATATCTTCTATCCCATATTTACTATGTGGTCTATATTTTGCATACACTTCAATGAATATCCTAAAAACAAAACCCAATCCCCAATAAAGTCTATTAATTTATCCGTATAGGCGATCGACATGATGGCGAATATGATCTTCCATAAAACTAGCGATCGTGAAATAGCTATGATCGTACCCTTTTTGCCATCTAAGATTTAGAGATTGACCCGCTTTTTGACAAGCAGATTCAAATATTTCAGGCAGTAACTGTTTTTGTTGCCAAAAAGGATCGGCTGTACCCTGATCGAGCAAAATAGTACTATCAATCTGGTATTTTTGCACTAATTCACTAGCATCATAATCGCGCCATTGTTCTTTATCCGTACCGAGATAGGCAGTAAAGGCTTTTTCTCCCCAAGGACAACTCATGGGAGCGCAAATAGGAGCAAAAGCAGAAACAGATAAATATCGGTCTGGATTTTTTAAAGCACAAATTAAAGCACCATGTCCCCCCATCGAATGACCCATAATACTTTGTTTGTTAGCTAAAACTGGAAAATTAGCTGCTATCAATTGAGGTAGTTCCTGAGTAACATAACTATACATTTGATAGTGTTGCTGCCAGGGTGTAACCAAAGAGTCAACATAAAAACCAGCACCGCTACCCAAATCCCAATCGTCATCTTCTCCAGGTATACCTGTATTGCGAGGAGAAGTATCTGGTGCCACTAGCACGATCCCGTATTGGGCTGCATATTTTTGCGCTCCTGCTTTAACTATAAAATTATCTTCGCTACAAGTTAATCCAGAAAGATAATAAAGAATGGGAACTGAACGAGATTGAGCTTGAGGCGGAATATAAACAGCAAAATTCATTTGACTATTACAAGTCTCAGATTGATGAGAATAATAAGCAACTTTTCCCGCAAAACATAGATGCTCTTTTTGAAGATTCAAAGAAGTTTTCATGAATTTAAAATTAATAATTAACAATACGGGACTATCCGAAAACTGGAACAATCTTGAGGTTATACCGTCTTTTAGTCCAATAGAATATTAGTGTATCTATACTTTTTTTTAACAACTAGGGCAATCTTATAAATTTATGAAAAAACCTATTTATTCTTTATTAGCTGCTACTTTAACGATGGCTTTTTGGCTCAATAGTGGGATTGAGGCAAAAGGTATAAACATAAAAGAAAATTTAAAGTTCGAGACTAAAACCCAAACTATTCAAGGGCAAACTGGGGGACCGATCGATAGTAAAGGCTGTGGCTATATTGCTTCATCACCTAATCATGTTATTAACATCCCTACAAGGGTTGACTATATGCGCTTAACAGTACAGGCTAACGGAGGACAACCTACTTTATTAGTAAAAGGCCCTTCCTCAAAAGATAGTTTTTGCGTATTAGGCGATGCAGCATCTGGCTTTAAACCAGAAATGTCAGGGGTTTGGGAACCAGGAAAATACCAAATATATGTAGGCGATCTTTCTGGGAGCAATCATCAATTTACCTTAAATATCTCGACAAAATAAGTTTTATTTATCTTCTTCTAACTGCTTTACGGGAACTTCGATCGCCTCTACATCAATAGTACCTGGAGGAGTTATTCGGCTAAATTTTCCTGCTTCTACTTTTAAAGGTTCGTTACAGTTAGGACATCTAAATTCAGAGTTATTAAAGCCAGTAAATTCGTAACTACATACTGGACAGCTATCTTGAACTAAATTTCGCTTGAGCCACCATTGTAATCCTGCCAAGGCTATTACTGGAGCAATTATTAGTAAAGCAACTAAAATTAAAAATCCATTGACAATCCAGCCAAGACCGATCGACCCTAGTAAGAAAGCAAGCAAAATTAAAGTTAACCAGCAACTTATACCAGAAGTGTTGTACTGAATTAGTCTAGTAAAGTTATCATTCACAGTTTTTTCTGAGGTAATCTTTCAATAAAAATATTCTGTCTTTATTTCATCCTAGTTCATCTTGCTGCTTTTCTGAGTCAGTCTATGGGCTCTTTAAGATTAGAAAATTATCCTTTTATAAGTACGAATGCAGGAAAAACACTAAGAAAATAGCACACCGTGATTATCATTTCACCTAATTTGTTTTATTTTATGCTTGGCTCATAAACTTAATTTGAGGGACTAAAGGATCTTCGACTAAACCGATACCCTCATAACCCCAACGTTGTAAGATACTTTTTAGTTGCACAGAAGAGACAGATTCTACTGTTAGGCGATCGCGTAAATTTGCACCGTGAGTATTAATATAACTTAGAGCTTCATAATCTTCTCGAAATAAAAGTAAATAATTAGCTTCTTTTTGCTGTTTTTCTGGTTGCAGACGAGCAACTAAGTACTTTCCATCTATTTTCGATCGAATTAAATAGTTAGCTTGGGAGAGCATTTGGGAAAATCTATAAAATGTTAACTATATTAAATCATGTTCCCACTCGATCGCTTTGATGGTGATATTTGAGATATTTGAGCAATGACATCTAAAGAAACTTCTACTTTACCTTTACCGCCTGGTAGTCTAGGTTTACCTTTGTTGGGAGAAACCATTAGCTTTCTTATCGATCGCAATTTTAATTCATCTCGACAATCTAAATATGGCAAAGTCTATAAAACTAGCATTTTTGGTCGTCCCAATGTGGTAATGATTGGGGCAGAGGCTAACAGTTTTTTATTTAAACATGAAAATAAATATGTGGTAGCAACTTGGCCTAAAAGTACTAGGATTTTATTAGGTTCGACATCTTTAGCTGTTAGAACAGGAGAATTTCATACTTCCCGTCTTGACTTCTCCAACGCATAAATGACGTTGGATTCTAATCTAGGTTATGAGTACAAAATTTGTCGCACTACTCAATTCTAAATTAGCTGTCACTGGATTATCCAGTGCTGGCAGTCAAAGACCAGCTACAGACTCAGATATACTGATGTGATGTATTGCAACGTCTAAGAGAAGAACAAAAACAATTAAATCTCTCTGATTCTCTCACTTTAGAAGATCTTAAAAAGATGACCTATCTAGAACAAGTTATCAAAGAGGTAATGCGGGTTATCCCTGCTGTGGGTGGTGGTTTTAGAGAAGTAATCGAAACTTTTGAGTTTGGAGGATATTCTATTCCTAAAGGCTGGACTATTCAGTATCAAATTGCTCAAACGCATAAAGATAGCGATATTTATGCAGAATGCGATCGCTTCGATCCCGATCGCTTCTTGATGCAACAGCGAGTGGGGGAAACCCCCAAGACCGCGCTGCATCGCTTTTCCCCCGAAAGGGCAGAAGATAAACAACAAAGCTTTGGCTATATTCCCTTTGGTGGCGGTTTAAGAGAATATTTGGGTAAGGAATTTGCTCGTCTAGAGATGCGAATTTTTGCCTCAATGTTATTACGGCAATATGAGTGGGAATTATTACCCCATCAAGATTTAGAATTAGTTACCGTTCCTACTCCTCATCCCCGCGATGGACTGAAGATTAATTTTCGGAAAAAGGCTTAATCGCACTTTTGCACGGGCGTTTAGCGAAACGCCCCTAGAAATTATTTAATATGTAAATATTCAGCTTCTGCTTCTAATTGTCGAATTAGTTGCTCATTGCCCTGACTTCTCGCCATTTCTAAACGATGTTCTAGGCTTTTGCGTAAACTTTCACGATAAGTGGAAGCTGCTTTTTTTAAGATTTCCTGACGATTTTTGATCATAGTGAACTTTTTTTTGTAAGTTTATACTGTATTCTATATGTTCCTAATTTGAGCATAGCATTTCTGTAATAGGAAATTTACTTAATAAGTCGTAAAAATAGTCGGCTAGATTACCTAATGAGAAAAAAAATACTGACTCTACTTACGGATTTTGGGTTAGAAGATGTCTACGTAGGAGTAATGAAAGGTGCGATCGCCACAATTAATCCAGATATTTACGTAGTCGATCTTACTCATGAAATACCCGCTCAAAATATTGCTGCTGCGAGATTTTGTTTATTAAATGCCTATGCTTACTTTCCAGAAAATACAGTTCATGTGGCTGTTGTCGATCCTGGTGTAGGTAGTCACAGAAGAGGTGTGGCAATTCAATACGATCGAGGTTATTTAGTAGGGGCAGATAATGGCTTATTTAGCGGGGTTTTAGCAAAATCTCCTGCCATTGCTGCGGTAAAATTAACTAACTCCGATTATTGGCGAGTACCTAACCCTAGCAATACTTTCCATGGTCGTGATATCTTTGCTCCTGTGGGAGCGCACTTAGCAAATGGTATACCATTACAGAAATTAGGTAAAGCGATCGCTCCAGATAGTCTCATTCAATTGCCTTTGCCCGAATTAGAAATAAGCGCAACAGAAATTATTGGTTGTATTCAATATATCGATCGTTTTGGTAACTTGATTACTAATATTCCTGCCGATGCGATCGAGGGTAAGTCTTGGACAGTTATAGTCAAAGAACGAGAAATTAGTTGTGGTAAAACTTATAGCGATGTGGCAGTAGGAGAAACTATTGCTTTGGTTGGCAGTCACAACTGGCTAGAAATTGCGGTTAGAAATGGTAATGCCAAAGAAAAGTTACAAACAGACTGGAGAGAGAAAGTAATAATCAAAATTTCCTAAAAACAGAGATTGGCAGAAAAAAGCTACATTAGGAAAAAGATATTAGATACGTTGAAAGACGATGCTGGAAAAATTACAAGTCATCAACGATCGCTACCAACTCATCGAAAAATTAGGTCGTAATGCAGGAAGACAAACTTGGCTAGCAATAGACTTAAATTCGGCAGAAAAAGAAAAAGTGGTAGTTAAGTTGTTAGCTTTTGGTGGTGATGTACAGTGGGAAGACTTGAAACTATTTGAAAGAGAAGCCCAAATTCTCAAACAACTCAATCATTCTCGTATTCCTAAATATAAAGATTATTTTTCGATCGACGATCGCACTCTTTGGTTTGGGTTGGTACAACAATATATTCCAGGATTATCTTTTAAGCAACTACTAGATCGTGGTAAAAGATTTACCGAGGCAGATATCGAACATATTGCTAGAGAAATTTTATTAATTTTGCTGTATCTCCACGGATTAAATCCCCCTCTTTTGCATCGAGATATCAAACCGAGTAATTTGATTTGGGGAGAAGACGAACAAATTTATTTAGTTGATTTTGGCGCAGTACAAGATCGTGCTGCTACAGAAGGTGCTACTTTTACGGTAGTGGGAACTTATGGTTATACTCCCATGGAGCAATTTGGTGGTAGAGCCGTCCCTGCTTCAGATTTATATGCTTTGGGTGCTACCTTAATTCATTTATTAACTCGCACTCCCCCCGCAGAATTACCTAATCGTGAATTAACAATTCAGTTTCGCGATCGGGTACAACCCGCCAGTCAAGCTGGGCGACTTTCTCTCAATCCTGGGTTGGCTAACTGGTTAGAAAAAATGACTACACCAGCATTAGAAAGACGTTTTGCTAATGCAGGGCAAGCTTTTAATGCTCTAAAAACCAAAGACAAAATAAATAATTACATTGTTAACAAAAATAAATCTAGATTTCAGAAGCACAATAAAGAAAATATTATTGCTCGACCGATTAATACAGGGGTTAAAATCTATCATTATCCTCAAAGTTTAGAAATTATTATTCCCCGACAAGGGATAGGCAAATTGAGCCAGTTGATTTACCTTACTCCTTTATTTATTGGTTCTGGTTTACTGCTAGTACTCGCTTTATTAACTCCTTGGAATTTCTGGTTAATTATCATCTTATTAATAATCCTTTCTGCCAAAATGGCTGATGGCAATATTAAGAGAATTTTGACTTCAACTACCTTAAAGATCGATAAACAGTTTTTTGTGATTATTACTAAACTGTTTGGTTTCAGCGAGAAGAAAAAAGGACTAACTGAGGAAATTAAAGATATTTCGGTAAATTATAGTTCTAAACGGGGTAGAGAAGAAAGAATGGCAACAGAAGCGATTGTAATTAATACCAAAGCTCCCAGATATTACAATCATTTTAAAAGATATTTATTTGGGCAAGGATTAACCGAAGAAGAATTAATTTGGATAGCCAATGAAATTCGTACTTGGTTGGCTTCTAATAAATAAATTAAAAATGGCGATCGTAACTTAACTTTTTTTCCTTTTGAGATTGTAAATACAGATAGGAACTACCACTAAATCGATCGCTACATGGAAAATAGTAAAAGGATTGGGATGTAGCCATAAAAATCGATAGACTCCTAATACACCGCCAATACTAGGCAAAATTGCCCCCATCCAAAATGCTAGCCGATTACGACGCAAAAGAAACAAGCCGATGAAAAAATAAATAATTCCGAATGCTGCTGCACCAATAACGTGATGTTCGAGGGGATATACTTTAAGCTGTAATACGTGAGTCACGCTAGAAATTATCATCAACATACCAGCGAGAGTGGAAATTCTCCTCATAAAACTAATACCTTTACTTGTTATTAATTTTTTATACAAGTATTTGATAACGCGATCGCCCTATGCAAAAAATCGATAGCCAAAATTGTTTCAGCCATTGATTAATTAATGACTGAAATTTCTGAATCGATTATTTCTTCTCCAATAGGAAAACTTGGAGCCGATCGAAATCACGATGCTCGATCTCGATCGTAGTTTGCCTTAGTTCTGAAAAAATCAATCCTTCTGGATCTTTTTTTTCAAGATTGTTCGTAACTAACCATATCCTATCAAAGGGTTGAACTACGCTGGATAAATTTTTAATCAGTTGTTTATCAAGTTGCAGGAAAGGCTTTTTTCGGGTGGAATAGTTTTTGATTAGAGCATATTGGGTTATATTGCTCTGAGGAGAATCAAAATAATAATTAAAGGGTCTTTCAATTCCTTCTGGGAATAAAAAGATCGCGTCGTTTGGCTTGACAAGAGGTTCGAGATATGCAGCAACCTGATTCCAAGGTGCTTTATGGAAGTATTGGTAGTAATTTACCGTGTCTTTAATCTGAATAGTAAGTAACACAGTTACAAGTAAAGCCACTAAAAACTTTGAGCGCAAAGTTAAAATACCCGAAGCGATCGATATTAGAAGAGGGATTGTAGTCCATAAAAAAATTTTTAGAATAAAAATTGGTCGCCAAAAACTAATTAAAACTGCTAATAGTGGTGTACCTAACAGGAAAGAAACAGTCAAAATCGCTTTAATTGGCTTGTAACGCCAACGCCATAGCCCTAATAATGCTAATCCCCAAATAAATAGATCGATTCCCCACCTCAATACCTTATTTGCCTCATGGAAACCAAGATAGGGATGACCGTAAAGGTAACTTAAAGTACCCACAACTCCTTTAATGGTAGGAAAAGGTATCCAGAAGTCTTGGAGAGAATATACTGTTTGTTGAAAAAGAATTGGCAACCACCATGACCAGATTAGTAAAGGAATAACATTAGCAATAGACCAGTTCCAAAAAAAGCCCTTGCTGAAACGACTAATTCTTGCCCACCAGATGAAAGCAACGATGTTGGCTAAGATGGGCAGCAAAACAGCAGTGTTGTGACAATAAAGAGCAATAGAAACGCCAAGCGTATAAGCAAGCCAAGCCAAATCAGTTATCGGCTTAGGATGTTTAGCTTCAGTATCTAGAGAATTACGAAATAGAAAGCGAATTGATGCTTGACCAACTGGAGAGTCAGCACCTGCTGGATTCATTAATAAGCAAGCTAGACCCCAGATTGCTAATGTTGCAGCTAAAGTTAGAAGTGCGTAGGCTCTTGCCTCTTGAGCGTATTGAATATTGATACTTGAAGTTGTTAGCAGTGCAGCAGCAATAATTCCCAGTCTATGACCGCCAAGAGTTCGACCCAATGCGTACATTAGTGGAATGGTTAGTGTACTAATGATAGCGGAAAGAGAGCGCAATCCTGCTTCAGATTCACCAAAGATCAGCCAGAATTTTTGTAATGTATAGTAAAGTGGCGGATTGGTTTCCCATAGGGCATTTTCACCCCAAAGATGAGAAAGTGGTAGCTGAGCGAACCACAAGGTGGCAGCTTCGTCTTGCCAAATCGGTTCCGCCCCAAGGTTATAGAAACGAAGCATTGCCCCAACAATAGTCACAACAATGAGAGCTAAGTACTCTTTTAGTTGAAGAGAAGATTTAATTATCATTTAGAACTGATTTGTAAAGTAAATTTTAATAAATCTGAAATCCTTATACATGATTATTTTTTAGCAATTGACTAGTTCAATTGTTTTATTTTAATTGAGGTATTATTATACAAGTATTACAGAGAGTAAACAAATCAGTTTTGATGAATTATTTATTGGAATAGGCAAACAATTGCAAAAAAGCCTAAAGATTGTCAACCCAAGCCAAATCATCGTTGTTTATAATTAATTCCATAGATAAAAACATGGAAAGCCTGAAAATTTAGCTTTAACTTAAATTATCGCTCGCCACTTCTATTTAAAAATCATGACAACACAATTACAATCTGAACCAACAGTATATCAAGGACAATTTGGTGAATATACCATTGATAAAAGCGATCGTTTAGGGGTCAAAATATATCGTGGTGGATTAGTATTAGCAGCAGCTAGCTTTGCTATCGCAGGTAATCTTTGGTTTGCTAAACCAGAGGCAGCATTACCATTTATTACCCCATTATTTGCTCTATTTTCCTTGGGATTGGGAATTAGTCTCCTTACTATCCATATCTATTTAATTCCCCTGCATCGAACTTTACAAGTTTTTTGGGGTATTGGTACAATTTCCGCGATCGCTTTAAGTTTACAAACTAATGAACCATTAGCACTATACGTCTACGAACATCCCCTTACCTTACTTGGAATTGGTTTTACCTTTGCAGCCTTGACGGGAATTTATTTTAAAGAAGCATTTTGCTTTAATCGCTTGGAAACAAAGTTTTTAACTCCTTTAGTACCCTTGCTGCTATTAGGACATATGACAGGTATTATCTCTGGAGATGTAGAACAAGTTTTATTGGGTTTGTGGACAATTTTATTTACTATTTTTGCTGTCCGAAAACTACTTCAACCCCTCGATCCCGATATTGGCGATAAATCTGTATTTGACTATCTCAAGCAACAAAAAGCCAATCAAGCTGAGGCAAAATAAATCTCAATGAAGTTGATAATTATAGCTAAAAGCTAGTGATTACTTTGAAGAATTAGTATAAACTTTAGCCTCTAAAGACTTGAGATATTCGGTATTGACTCCCGATTCTCTGGTTAGGGCAATTTTACCAGTACGAGCTATTTCTTTAATACCGAATTTGGTTAACATTTGGATAATAGCGACCAATTTACCAGGATCGCCGACTACTTCAATGGTTAAGCTATCTTCGGCAATATCAACAATCCGCGCCCGAAACACCTGTACTAACTGGATTATTTCCGATCGACAAGAAGCATTAGCACTTACTTTCACTAGCATTAATTCTCTTTCCACACAAGGAATTTGAGTAATATCTTGTACCTTAAGTACATTAATCAGCTTGTATAGTTGCTTAGTTAATTGCTCGATTATTAGATCGTCCCCAGGAACTACCATAGTAATGCGGGAAACTCCGCCTTTTTCTGCGGGGCCAACGGCTAGACTTTCAATATTAAAACCGCGACGGGCAAATAAACCAGCAATACGAGTTAAAACTCCTGCTTCATCTTCTACTAAAACTGAAAGAGTGTGTTTCATAGCTAGACAAAAAAATTTTTCGGGCTAATTTAATATGAAAGTTAAACTTCAAAGCATCAATGTAAAAAGTTCTTAGCTGCTTTGGCAAGAGACTCTCCATAATATCATAAATGGGGAGAGCAACCTGGATTTATTTTGCGTCAAGTTTTATTTAATTTAATAGCTAATAACTAATAGCTCTCTTTAAGCCAATCGAGTAAAATTTGGTTAAATAGATCGGGGCATTCATCATGAGGACAATGACCAACCCCCTTCATTTCTATGTATTTTATTTGCGGATTAAGGGCAGCAAAAATGGGGGCTAAATTGGGAGGTACCATTCGATCGCGATCGCCCCAAATTAAAAGTATTGGTATTTTTAACTGAGGTAATACTTCTTTGGCAGAAGGGGCAAAATTCGTTTGTCTAACCGATCTAAATAAAGCAAGAAAAGTTTTGTCCGAACCCTCATCATAAGCAGGAGAAGATAATATAGTCACTAACTCGTCAGTAATTGCTGTTTTATCTGGATAAGCTACACCAGCCCAGCGTTTGATTATTGTTGGTTTTCTTAATATTTTGAGTAAATTGTTAAGTAAAATTGGTGAAGCAACCAGATTCTCTAGGGTACTAACTATAGGCTGAAGCCAAGCAGGAATCATTTCTTGCCTGATAGAAACATCGGGTAAACTGAGCATGACAATACCTTTAACCATCTCTGGATAGGTAATAGCAGCAGTCAGACAAACTAAAGAGCCAATAGAATTACCTACCAAAACCACTGGTTCACCTATAAAAGTTTGCCAAAAATCATGTACTTGTTCCACCCAAAGATAAACGCTGTATTTGATATTAGCTTTGCGGGATGCCCCAAAACCAAGTAAATCTAGAGCATAAACATGATATTCTTGTCCTAAGATGGGGATATTATTGCGCCAATGTTCGATCGATGCCCCAAAACCATGCAGTAAAATTAGTGGAGTATCCGAATTTACCTGGCTTCTGGTATAACTATATCGAGTTTGCCAGCCTCGCCAAACCCAGTCTCTTTGATTACCAATTCGTTCTTGCCAAAGTTTATTTGTACTCAAAGTTATTTAATTCAATAAATATTTACACTATTCTCATTGTGCCTATATAACTATAAATTTAGCTAGACTACCACTCAATCTAAGTTTGGGTTAAATCAGAAGCTACAGTTAATTTAATATTTCTTCATGGCAAAATTAGTAAAATATTAGAATAACAAGTAAACAAATAATACTTACTTTTAGTTAATTCAATTACGAGGAAAAATCAACATACGCCTGTGAGAGATAAAAGACGTAGTAACAATCGGGATGTAGCCAAAATCAACGAAAGAATAAGGTTTCCCAAAGTTAGAGTCATAGATGCTGATAGCGCACAATTAGGAATACTATCTCCTAAAGAAGCTATGGTTATCGCTGAGGAAAAAGGCTTAGACTTAGTTTTGGTCAGTGAGACGGCAGACCCTCCAGTTTGCAAAATCATGGACTATGGAAAATATAAATACGAGCAAGATAAAAAACAAAAAGAAGCCAAGAAGAAGCAGCATAATGCAGATGTAAAAGAAGTGAAAATGCGCTACAAAATCGAAGAACATGATTATAATGTGCGCGTCAAAAATGCTCAGCGTTTTCTCAAGTCAGGAGATAAAGTAAAAGCAACAGTGAGTTTTCGAGGACGAGAAATTCAACACGCTAACTTAGCAGAAGATTTACTCAAGCGGATGGCAGCAGACCTCGAAGATGTCGCTGAAGTGCAGCAATATCCCAAACGGGAAGGTCGCAACATGATGATGATGCTATCTCCGAAAAAGTAGTTCTAGTTTAGGGGCGAAAACCACAGTGCGCCCCTACAAAATTTTAGGCTTTGCCGAGCGAGTAATGTCGTACAAAAGATTACCGATTGTAGCTATAAGCTATCAGCGTTACAGCTATCAGCCATTAGCTTTTTGATAAAAAGTATCTCTTGGAAGAGATAAAAAAATACTCGATAGCATTACAATTCAGCAACGCCGAATTTTAAAAAGATTTTATAGCTTCAAAAGTCATTTGAGGCTTTTCTAAATGAGGTACATGACCGCATTTTTCGAGCCAAATAAGTTTACTGTTGGCGATCGCCTTTTCTAATTTAGCTGCATCTTTTGTCCCTAATATACGATCTTCTCTTCCCCAAATAATTAAACTGGGTTGTGTGATTTCTGGTAATCTTTTGAGAAAAGAGCCATAACCACCACTCTTGGTAAAGGCAATTAGCGATCGATTCCAACCTTCAGACTTAAGATGTAGTGCAGCACAAGTTTGAGCATCGAGACTGGCAAAACTTTTATCATAATAAGCTGCTTGACTAATATTTTTTCTTACTTTAGGCTGACGCAAAAACTCGGTGGCGAGATAGTCTAGGGGAGGAAACATAAACTTACCCACAATAGGCTGTTTAGTTAATCCCGCACTATCGATTAAAACTAATTTTTCCACTACTTCGGGATAAGTCAGGGTAAAATCGATCGCGGTAGCACCACCCATAGAAGCACCTACTAAGATAATAGGTCGATCGATCTGAGTTTTCCAGAAATAGTATAGGTGGGTTTTAATTGCTTCTGTACCAAAAGATATCTCTGTAGGACGTTGGGTAAAGCCAAATCCTAATAAATCTACTGCCCAGGTTTCATTTTCTTTGGCGAGTAATGGTAGAAGGCGACGATATTCTAACAGAGAACTATCAAAACCATGAATTAACAGAATTGGTGTCTTATTTTTACCTTGCCTAGCATAGGAAGTAAGAATGGGATTGGAAATTAAAGGAGTTACAATTGGCTCTAAATTAATATTTTTGACTAGGTCGATGGAAGTAGATTCAGTCAGTTTATTGGCATCAGTAGAAATAAAACTAGGAAACATATATCAGCTATTAGTTATCGGTGATTGGCGATCGATCTTTGCCAAGTAGTATAGTGAGATTTTAAGTTTGGGTTAGTCACAGGACATAACTATACATAAATTAACGTAAAATGGCTTTTTCTTATAGTCGTACTGTTTATCTAGGGGATACGGATGCTGCGGGAGTAGTTTATTTTGCAGGAGTAATGAATATCTGCCATGAAGCTTATGAGGAGTCTTTAGCTGAGGTAGGTATTACTTTACAACAATTTTTGACTGACTCCACTGTTGCCCTGCCTATAGTTCATGCCGAAGTTGATTTCTTTCAGCCTATGTTTTGTGGCGATCGATTATTAGTTAATATGGTCTGCAAACAACTAAACAGTCATAAATTTGCGATCGATTATCAGATTTTCTCGGCTACGGCATCAACAAAACTTCTAGCTAAAGGTAATACTATACACGTTTGTATCAATTCGCAAACTCGTACTAAGGTCGATTTACCCGAGTCTATTATTCAATGGCTACAAGCTTTTACTTAAACAATGCTAGATTTGCTAATGGCGAAAAAAATATTATTTTAATTATTCCTAGAAGCAAAACAATTCGTTATCCTAATAGAGATTCAGTAAATTAGCAATAACGCTAATTTACTGTTCACAGTTCGTGGGACTCTGAGGTGTTAGTTATTTACTCTGGCTAACACCTCTTTTCTGTAACTAGCCATAGGATATAGTGAATTGTGTATGATTATCCTCAGCCAATTTACTGAAAAAAATTAGTTTAAAACGAAAAGTTATATCGTTTATCAAAAATAGCGAGATATAGCAACGCGATTAGGCTGAGGTTTCCGAGTGCATAAAAACGGATCGAGAAGTAAAAACTAAAAACTAAAATGCCTGACTCATAAAGCTTCCAGCAATTCAAACTGTCCTAACCTTTACTATTAACAGCTTATTACCTTAGCTTTCCGCTTAAATCTTGAATAATATCGAGAATTTCTGTTTTTTGAGATTCAATACTTTCTGTCAGCTTAAACTGAACCAATGCTCTTATTAAGTTATGTTCTGGGTATTTAGTTTTAAAATAAATATCCCCTTCTAAGTAATCGGTAAAAAATCTGAGTCCTAACTCAAAAGCAATCAAACGAATCCCATCATATAAATATTGATAGTCATAGGCGGTCAAAAAGTTTCGAGCTACATTTAAATATCCTTGGAGGATAGATCGAGCTAAATCTAGTTCAAAATTGACATTTTCCCAAGCATCGGTTTCTTCTCCTAAAAGATTACAGCCCGAGCGCAAACAATCGCCAAGATCGTAATGAACTAAGCCTGGTTTAATTGTATCTAAATCCACCATAGCGATCGCTTTTTTGGTATTCTTATCAATCATGATATTGTTAATTTTGGGATCGCCATGAATTGGACGTAAATGTAATTTACCTTGAGCCTTAGCATTTTCCAAAATGTTAGCCCAAGGCGCGCATTTTTCAATAAAATCGAGACAATAATTGACTTCTGGTGAAAATTCTATTTTTTTTATTTCTACAACTCTTTGATAATGTTGAAGATAGAGTGGGGTAATGTGAAATCCAATTAAGGTATCGGCTAACTTGGTTACAGATAGATTGCTAATAAGATTGTGAAATGTTCCGAGACCATAACCTATTTCTCTAGCATGATCTAAGTCTTGGATGGTATCAAAATATTCTGCATTGTCGATAAAGCTAATTGCCCGCCAGAACAAACTTTCTGAATCTAAGTAATAGTTTTTTCCCTCATTAGTATAAAGTACTTGGGGTATTTGCCAACTATTGCTTTTCTCGTCTAAATTATTTTTTATTTTTTGCCGAACATAATCGCTAACAAGACAAATATTCTGCATTACCAATTCTGGCTTGGAAAATATATTAGTATTAAGTCTTTGCAAAATAAAATATTTTTCAGCAGAATCCTTTAAAGTAACGAGAAAAGTATTATTAATATTACCATGTCCATATTCTTGAATATTTATTATCTGTTCTTCTGGTTTAAATTGATTGGCGATGTCAATTAACTTACTCAAAATCGCACCTCTTTTTAAATAACAGGTAATAGTTAATTAACTATAGTTGGTCGGTTATAATTTGACAAGAAATATTTATTATTGTTTTTATTTTTTAACTTTAACTAAACAATAATCCCGAACAACTAATAATTCAAACATCTAATAAATCGAACAAGGTTGCTAAAATTGTATTAGAAAATAAAAATCCTTCGGGATCGTTGAGTTTTAATCTTTCTGTTTCGTCAATCTCTAAAAATTCTACCCAACCTCGATCGCGATAGGGTTGCAAACAATCTTCAATTTTGATTTTGACTTCTGGAGAGAATTGAGAGAGATTTACCCCTTCTGCTAAACGTAACCCCAACATTAAAGTCTCTAAAATATAGTCTGTTGCAGAAGTTACGGGGATATCGATTATTCCTCCTGCCTCTACCCAAGCATAATATTCTCTTCTGGTGCGGGGACGAGTAAATCTTTTACCCTCTACATAACTAGCTGCACCCATCCCAAACCCATAATAAAAATCATTTTGCCAATAAACTCGATTGTGAGAACATTGATATCCTTTTTTCGCGTAATTAGATATTTCATAATGTTGATAACCTGCATCCGTTAGCATTTGTTGCCCTAACCTATACATCGCTGCTGTATCTTCATCGGTAGGTAGGGGTTTAATTCCCGATCGATATTGTTTGCCAAAAGCGGTTACGGGTTCGAGAACTAAATCGTAACAAGAGATATGTTGGGGTGCTATCTCAATAGCTTGTGCTAAAGAATCTTGCCATTGTTGAATTGTTTGTTGCGGTAAACCCGAAATTAAATCTAAACTAAAATTAGTTATGCCGACTTGCTTAAATAACTCGATCGCTCTAAAAATATCTTCAACAGAATGCGATCGACCAGATATTTGTAATAACTCTGGTTGAAACGCCTGTACTCCTAAACTAAACCTATTTACCCCTGCTGCTACATATTCTTGTAATTGCACCTTATCAAAAGTCCCTGGATCGATCTCCATAGAAATTTCTGCATCTTCTCTTATGCCAAACTTGGCTGAAAGTTGTTGCAAAATTTGGGAAATTAATTTGGCCGAAAGTAATGAAGGAGTACCGCCACCAAAAAAAATAGTTTTAAGCCTTCTTACTGTTGGGGTTTTCTCTCCATATTCAATATCGGTTTTGGTAATAGTAATTTCTTGACACAAGCGATCGACATATTCCGTTACCACGATCGATTTAGAAGCACTATTACCTATGACGGAAATAGGAAAATCGCAATAATAACAGCGACGACGACAAAAGGGAATATGGATGTAGGCAGATGTCGGAATAGTTTTAAATAAAATATTTTTTGGTCTAGCCAAAAATAAATTGTGGCTCATGTTATAGGTATATTAATATACAAAAATTGAGTTATATAAGAGAATCAACTCAACAATTCAAGATCTTTGTTATAGATATAATATTAAGAATCGGATTAATACCATCAAATAAAGCTGTAAATTGATTACAGTAAATCATATAGTCTTAGCTTAACCGCAGAAGGCGATCGCCATAAGCTTTGTTGTCAAAGACGAAGCAAAGGTGAATTTTCTTAATTTATTCATTTTATTTCAACTAAAACAATGGTTGACGTTATCATAGTTGTCATTTGTGTAATTGCAGCAATAAACATTGGTTTTGACTGTGTTCAATTGCTGCCAGAAGATATTTTAGACCAAGTATCTGATTTTGGTGCTTTGCGTCTAGTTATTGCTGGTTTTGCTTCCATTATCGGTTTGGGAATAGGTGTTGCCGTGCAAACTACCTATCGTCGTCTGGAAGGGCAAATCCGTAATACACCGATCGAGGTAATCTTAACTAGAGCGATCGGCTTGGTAATTGGTCTGTTGGTAGCTAATCTAATGTTAGCCCCAACTTTTCTCTTGCCGATCCCCAAAGAACTTGGTTTTGTTAAACCAATGATTGCTATTTTGGGTAGTGTGATGTTTTCCTATCTAGGGGTTAGTTTGGCAGATAGCCACGGTCGTGTATTTTTGCGTCTAATTAACCCTAACAGCATTGAAACTATGTTGTTAGCAGAAGGAACATTGCAACCTACATCGACTAAAATTCTAGATACTAGCTCGATTATCGATGGTCGGATTGAAGAACTATTACAAACTGGTTTTATTGAAGGACAAATTCTCATTCCCAAGTTTGTTCTCGATGAATTACAACAGTTAGCTGATGGAAGTAACGATCAAAAAAGAATAAGAGGACGAAGGGGACTAGATATTCTCAATGCCATGCAAGAGTCTTTTCCCGATCGCATAATCATCAACAATGCTGATTATGAAGAAATTAATACTGTTGATGCAAAGCTCGTGCGTTTAGCTCAAGAAATTAACGGTACTCTGATTACCAATGATTACAATTTGAGCAAAGTAGCTAATTTACAAAAAGTGCTTATTCTCAATGTAAATGATTTAGCTAAAGCAGTACGTCCTATTTATTTACCAGGGGATAGTCTGGAATTGAAAATTCTCAAACAAGGTAAAGAGCCTCAACAAGGAATTGGCTATTTAGATGATGGCACAATGGTAGTAGTAGACGAAGGTAATAATTATGTAGGTGGCGAAATTAGAGTAATCGTTACTTCTGCTTTACAAACCTCTGCTGGCAGAATGATTTTTGCCAAACCTCTATCAGAATCATTTTCCAACGCTCTCTCTTAGTTTAATTTTTGCTAAATTGGCTTAATATAAGCTCGATCGCGGTTTAGTATAAACCGTTGTTCGGAGGATTTTTTTGTCTTAATAGGTGCAGATAATACCTACCCCAATTCTATCCGCTACACTTGGTAAGGTAATAAAAGTAAACATAAATAATTATTGGTATAAAAAATGATTGTTCTTCCTGGTGCAACGGTTAAAGTTACTAATCCTCAAGATACTTATTATCAATTTCAAGGCTTAGTCCAAAGAATTGATGGTAATCAAGTTGCAGTATTATTTGAAGGTGGTAATTGGGATAAATTGGTAACTTTTAAACTGTCAGAATTAGAAGCTGTCGATCCTACCGCAGCTAAGAAAAAATAAAAAATTAACCGAAATAACTCTTATAAAAGTAGTTGTTTGGGTAAGTTGTATAAAGCAGAAGAGCTTATGCCTTGATTATCGCTCCTAGAAGTCTATAGTTTATATTTGTTGATATTAGATCCTAAAGCTTATAATCTATGCGACTTCCTCTGCCTCAATTTGCTGTAGACGATCGCCATCCTCATCATATAGGGGAGGTGATTGAAACAGCAACAACTCAGTTTATGGCTCAATGTTTAGAGCCAGAAGATTTAAATTTCCCTTCTATGCCTCCTTTTGGCAGTTGGGTTAAATCTTTTGATGAAGAGTCTGGTAACAAAATCTTAGCAGTTGTTACTTATGTTACTACCACTCCCATCGATTCAGTGCATCGTGCTAGAGCTTTGGGGATGTCTTTGGCTGAATTACGAGAACAACAGCCTCAAATCTTTGCTATGCTCAAAACCGAATTTAAAGCAGCGATCGTCGGGTTTGAAACACCTGATTCTTCTAAAAATGGCAGTAGCACGAGCTTCGGTAAAGTATATCAATATTTACCTCCTCGCCCTCCCCAAATTCATCAGGCTGTGTATCAGTGTAGTGCAGAAGAAATAATTCATTTCAGTGAAGAATTAGATTTTTTACGCACTCTACTTCAAGTAAAAGATATTCCTGTAGAATCTTTAGCAGCAGCCTCTATTCGCGATATTTACCGACTGCGTCAAGCTAATCGCGATTGGTTGGTACAGGTAGGTAGGACTCTTAGTACCCTCTTAAAAGACGATTACGATCGCTTGCGGTACATTCTCAGTCAGATTCATTGGTAAATTATCTAATCTGGGATTTTTAATAATTGTCCCTTGAAAATATATCTTCAGAATGATGTAAATCTTATGGCATTAGCGTGACAATAAGCATCAGTCAACAAGAACATTAAACGATTTATTCATCAATAATCGCTACGATCTGTTGAGAAAAATTTAACATATCCCATAACCAAAATTATTTTGCTTCCAATGGAGGAAGTTTAATATGAGTGAATTTAATGGCGTGATGATGCAGTATTTCCACTGGTATAACGAGCCTGATGGTAGCCTGTGGAATGAACTAGCAGCTACATTACAACTTTACTGAAGCTAGTAAATCGGGTAATAACTACGATATGCGTCAAATATTTGACGGTACATTAGTGAAAGACCAACCTGCTTTAGCCGTAACTTTAGTTGAAAATCATGATTCTCAACCTTTGCAGTCTCTAGAATCTGTAGTTGAAAGTTGGTTTAAACCCCGAGAGAAATATTGGACAAAGTAGGACAGTCTTCCTCAGCTATAGGTTTGGAGTCAAGAGTTTTTTCGTCAGGGGGGACAAATTGCCCCGATTTTCAATACATAAATACTAACAAACAAGC
>JBFRWK010000011.1:0-11257 GCA_051439545.1 Xenococcaceae cyanobacterium
CTGTTTAAGCGGTTGTGTCAAGGACTTTCACCTTATCAAAATTAAGTCATCGCATCTAGTTTCATCTATCAAGATTTTACTATGTTTGGGGACAAAAGAATATAAATTCATTGAATGTTTATAATACCTGCATAACTTTCGGCTGCCATTTCTTGTAGCATTAAATCGTGGGGAATTACTTCTGGATAAATACGTAATCCCTGTTCTATGGCTTCTTGGCAGGGAGTACCAGCCATTGGATATGTAAAATTGTCAATAACTTGACCCCTACCATATATTGCTAGAGTTTCCATTTTATCTGCTTCTGGCTGGATTAATTCACCGACAAAAGCATAGTCTACTTTTAGAGTTTTGCAGAGATACTCGCAGAAAGATGGTAAAAAATTTACTCCTGTTGCTACTGAGATCCCAGAAGCGATATCTTTAAGAATTTCTTCTCGGCGTTTGCGATCGCTCAGTGCTTTTTCCCGTTCGCTGATATCCTGCACTAAAGATAAGACAGATCTTAAATTGCCCGCTTCATCAAGTAAAACAGAGTTGTACCATTCACAAATAACAATTGTCCCCTTCTTAGTATAGTTGCCATTGTGACTGATATTGCGTGGTTCGGTGCTATCGAACAACCGAGAGGCGATCCCAATTACACCTTCGACATCTTCTTCTAAAACAAACTGCCAGTCACGCCAGTGTTTACCCATAACCTCAGATTTCGACCAACCAAAAATCTGTTCGGCTCGTTCTGACCAATGTTTGACACAAAAATTACTATCCCACTCCACAACTGCCAGGGGAGTGTTATTAACATGAAAGAAAAGTTGCTGGTGAGCTTGTTTTAGTTCGGATGTGCGCTCATTTACTTGTTTTTCTATTTTCCTAGCCCGAGCTTCTAGATATTTGGCTCTTTCGTTTTCTAACTCGCAAACCTGTTGTTGTAATATATCGATGATTCCATACATTTCTATGGGGTCGAATACCTGAAGCAATTTAGTTTGGCTAATAATTCCCCGCAGTTCTCCCTGCGAACCTGCTACCAATAACCTTCGTACTCGACGCTGTTGCATCAATTGATGTATTGCCCATAAGGAATCTTCGGGGTTGACTAGAAACAAAGGATTACTCATCAAGCCTTGAACGGGTTGCGAGAAATCTAAATTTAAGGCTTGAAACTGCACGATATCTCTTTCAGTGATAATTCCCACAGGAATTAATAATTCGTTTGCCTCTGGCTCAGACTTGACAATGGCTACATAACTAACTTGGTTTTCCGCCATTAATTTTGCTCCTTGTCGAACTGATATCGTAGGTGGGGCATGGATAACGCGCTCGCTCATTACTTCTTTTACCCTACGCCATTTCATGAGATCGAGTGGTTTGAGATTCTGACGTAGATTTTTTTCCGTAATCAACCCCAGTAAGCGATCGCTTTGGTCGATAATCGGAAGATGGCGAACGGAGTGCTGGCGTAATAAATTTAAAGCAGTAAAAACATCTTCAACTCCAGTTACGGTTAAAGTAATTAACTCTCTGCTCATTACTTCCCCAACGGCTATTTCTGCTAAATCTCTTTCCGTAGCAATCAGCTTGACTAAATCTCGCTCGGTAAATATTCCTTGAAGTCGAGCATCTTCCACTACCAAAGCACAGCTATTATTAATTTTAATAGTAGAACCTGCATCTGAAGCATCGTGATTTTCCCTCAGGTGGCAACTGTTTGCCCACTCTTGCATTTGTCGAATAACTTCAGTTAAAGGAGTTTCAGGAGGTACTGTCAACGGTTGGCGATCGATTATCTGCTCCAAGGAAAAGAAGTTATTTGGCTGCACAATATAATTTAACTTAAGAAAGATAGTCTTAGCTTAATTGTACGTTTGAACCTCCCATCGCGGGACGCGAGGGATTCCCTTATAGACTCTTATCTAGTCTGCTTTGGTACAAGCGATATACTCTCCCAAAGTTTAAGACCCCGACAGACCGCCGTTACAGGGCTGTTTGTTTAACGTTCACGGGCGCACCGACCGCAAACGGATTTAAATTCTATTTATTTTTTTTTGGCTATGCTTTCAAGCTCGAACTTACCTTACGCGTCACCATTACAATTTCTAGGGCGATATTTGTCCCGACGATTAAAGTTAGGGAAGCCAATCCCTGTGATTTTTAATTGCGCATTACCGCGCTTTACTATTGTACGATAGCTGGAAGCTTTGATATATGAAGATTTCAATTCAAAACTGTAAACCTGAATCTGATAGGTTATCGCGCTCGTTCTCATCCCTACGGCGTAGCCGTGGGTTTTCCCACTCGCAAGATAAATTACGAACAAACAATTACGTCTGGTTGTGGGGATCTTTCCGAGCCAATCTATTTAAGAACAACTCAACAATTATTTATATTTATTTATATTGAGATAACGAAAATTAAACTTTCTCTTTTGGTGGGGGAATAATTTTAGTCTTAGACAAACTTTTGTCAATTTCTCTTAATACCTGAAAATCTTCTTCGGGTAAAGAGTAAAAACTATTAAGAGAATACTGTTGCAAAAAAGAAAAAGCTTGGCAAAATTGAATTGAACCTGCTGCAATGGGGGAATCCAGATGGCAGGGAATAATAGTTTTAAAATTCCAACTGGCTACCTTTTCTACCCAACTTAAAGTTTCTTTGGGTGCGCGATTGAGAATAAGCGTCTGTAAAATAGGCGCGACCAAAATCCTTCCATTTCCCCGTAAAGTAGAAAAACATTGTTGCCAATTTGCTTGCCATTGAAAAGGATATAAACCAAAATAGGCTTGTCTGGAGCGATCGCTTGCCTTAAAAGAATTTTTGAAAACTTTACCCCATTGAGGTACTTCTAACACACTGGAGCGAAAATACATGGAAAAAAGACAGATGCGCTGCCATCCTTTACGGCGATTAGCAGGAGTATCTTCAATCGGTTCGATCGCGCTTTCCCTGGCATGAAATAATAGAGGATAGGGTTCTAGCTGGATTATTTCTGGTGGTTCTTCAGGAATAGAAACAATCGAATCAGTTACCAGTAAAGTGCGCGTCTTTTTATGATAAAAAACCACCTCTTCAAAGTAGCCTAAGTTTAGATCGATCGGTCCTAAAATAGCATAGTCAAATTCACTAGCAAAAGGAGTCTTACTACTATCCTCAGGCAATATATGAGTACGTTTACCAGGAAAACCCAACCACCTCAAAGGCAGATTAACAGGAAAACTCCATTGATTGGGGGCGATAAATATTTGTGCCGTGGGAAATTTTCTAGCAAAGGGAGGAACGAATACTTTATGTTCTAGCGCAGAAATAGTAGGCAGAATAATATATTTAACTTGACCATATTTTGTAGTTAATTTATTGACAAGTTTAATACATTCTGGGGTGGGTGCAACAGGTGCATAGACAAGTAGTCCCCCTTCCTCCAACCTAATTACTGTCATTCGCACGGGAACAACTACATAAAAAATACCTTGAAGTTGCTCAAAAGTCCAAATAGTATCTTTAACAACTTCTTTTCTGATGGTGCGTCGTCTACCGTAAGGATATATAGGGACAAGAGGCCAAAAATTCCAATAAAATTCTTGATCTTTATCCTGCTTTTGTTTGACCTGCATCACTTTTTCTTGTTTCTCTACTATCTCAACCAGAATAATCCCACAAAAGTCAACAAAGTAACAATTAAGGCTACCCAAATAAATTGATTATCATCTGTATCGACTTGACTTAAATCTATCGGTTCAGAAGAGTTTTTACTAGAGCCAGCATTGCTCTTATTTTGACTTTTGGCAGTAACATACTTAGCTGTACTATCAGCAGTATTAGCTAAATCGGGAATTTCACTCATCCATTCTTTTGGTCTTTTTAATTCTGGTGCTTGAATAATATATAATAACCTTTTTGCTTGTTGGCTAATTTCGGGATGAGGGTGAGTTGCTAATTCGCTAGCAAGATTAACAGCTTCTTTGTCTTTTCCCGCAGCTTGATAGGCGGTAACTAACCACATTTGAGCTTCTCCTCCCAAACGAGAAGAACGAGCCGTCAATTCTCTTGCTGCCTCTAGATATTCTATACTTTGGCGATATTGTCCTCGCTCAAAAGCTTCTTTTCCTGCTTGATACTGAATCCGAAATTTTTCTCGATTATCTGAAACCACTGTCTTTTTAGAAGCGTCAATTATTATATACAATACACTTTTGTGGAGCAAATATAGATATGTTTAAAATATCTACCTTTAATTGGCTTAAAACTATTAGTCCCTTAGCTGTTGCTGCTGCTATATTTTTAGCGACAGAAACACCAGCTAAAGCAATTCCCCATATTTCTGTATATTCGGAAAGAGATAATTCAGGATACTATTACAGAAGAAGAATTACTGCTCCTCCTTCTCTTAATATTACACCTCCCCCTGGAAGACATATACCTTTACCCAGTTCTTCTCGATATCGTTATCGTCATTATCCTTATCGCGATCGAGGTTATTATCGTTATCATGACAAAAATAGAAACCGCTATGACAGAGGAGCTAAAAAAATAATCATTATCAATCCTTCTCGTAGATATTAATTGTTTGACTGGTTTGAACTTTCTTTTTTCTGTAGCGTCTTTCAAAAATGAGAAATTAATAGCTGATAGCTTATAACTAACTCGATCGATAAATATTCTTTCTCTCGAACTCAGGTTAATTTACACTTTGACCGCATCTTAACTCTTGCAAAAATTCTTGTTTTTGTTCTGGTGGAACGAGAAAAACTTCACCATCTTCTGTTTCCACTATTTCTGTGGCATTAATCATTGGGTCGCCTGGTTGCCAAATTAACCCAGATTTTGGTTCTATTTCTATTTCTGGTTCTGGTTCTTCTATTTCTGGTTCTAGCCTCTCTAGATATCTTTGTACTATTCTGTCTAATTTTTCTTGGTATTCCGGCTCTTCTAAAACTACGTCTGTATCGGTTTGACTGGGATAACTATAATAATTATCTGGACTTTCTCGTAAAACGTCCCCAGGAAAGAGTGTTAGATATGCCCTGTCTGGGTTGGCGCAACGGGGTATAAAAAAATCAGGGATGATGGCTATCTCTACTTCTGAGTCTTCTAAGTATTGTTGGAAATTATTTTCTGGACTGTTAATGTTAATCGTTCCTGTTTGACCGAATTGGGATGAAGCAGAAACCACTGAATCTTCCGAGACAAAATAACCACGAGTATTAATCGTAATATTGCCCCCATCTCCAGTAACGGCATTGGCTGTAATTTTACTCTGTTCAAGAGCGGTTAAGATATCCGTGTTAATGTTAATATTGCCTCCATCTCCTGAAGTGGATGCAGCAGAGATCTCGTCTTGCTCGTTAAGAGAAACGGAGTCTGCATTGAGAATAATGTTTCCTCCGTCTCCTGAATCTGCGCTAGCTGTTATTCGAGCGTTTTTTTTTGCGGTTAAATTGGTAGTGTTGATGGTGATATTGCCTCCATCTCCATCACTACCAACAGTAGCAGTAATTTGGCTATCGTTACTGATGTTTAGGTCTTGGGTATTGAGTTCGATATTACCACCTATTCCAGAAGATGCAGCAGCAGTTATACTTGCAGCTTCGTCTAGATTTAGGGTATCTGCATTGATATTAACTCTTCCCGCGTTTCCTGTACCTTGGTTTATAACACTAACTACTCCACCTTGAGATATATTTAGCAAAGGAGTATTCAAGTTTACATCTCCAGCTAAACCAGTAGGTGGGGAAGGAATACCAAATATTGCTTGACGATTCTCATCAACTGAGGAAGTTATAATGCTAGGGAAGAAACCAAGGGAGTCAACACCACTAACTTCTATAGAATCAGAAGCATTAATAGTAATAGTTCCAGCATTTCCAGTAGCTAAAGAAGAAGAGTCAATTGCTGCTCCATCTGTGATTTTCAATTTTGATGTATTTACAGTAATGTTCCCAGCATCGCCAGCATTGACAGACCCAGTAATGATATTACTTTGCGTTGGCTGTTCTACAACTTCTAGCTTCTTTGTACCAATTAACTCGATCGAATCTGCATTTACCGTTATATTTCCTGCGTTACCACTGCCTACAGTTGAAGATGAAAGCGATCCTCCATCGATTATTCTTAGCTGTCTAGTGGATAGCTTAATTGAACCTGCATTTCCTGCGCTAAAAGTACCAGCATTAATAAGAGCGAAAGAGCTATTAGATTGATTTTCGGCTAACTCTATCTTATCTAACGCCTCAATTTTAATGTTCCCTCCAGAAGCATCACCGAAAGTATTAGCTAGAATCATCGAAGGCTGAGAAAGCACTAACTGTCTTGTAGAAATATTTACATCTGAGCCAACTCCTAAGTTAACTGCTTCTGAGCGAATACCGCTAGGATTGCTACCATCAAGAGAATTACCTAAAAGCTCTATCGATTCAGAGGCTCTGAGATTCACCGAACCACCAGGCAAGCTACCTTGGTTTTGAGCCAAAATAAAGGTAGCATCGGAGAGATTAATATTTTTGCCAATTAGAGAAATTGTTCCTACTTTCTCTCCACTTCCATCAATTAAAGATTCTTGAAGAAGAGTGATATCTTGATATTTTGTTACACCATCATCGAGGAAAGTAAGTCTATTTTCTGCCAGACTCATTGTAACCGAGCCAGACTCAACGCTGTTCAAATAGATATTTCCACCTTCAGTGGTAACTACACCGCCATTAAAATTTATTCCATTGCCAATTAGAGCTAAAGTGTTACCATTATTTACCGAAAGATCCGTCGGTCTTTCAGTAAAATTTAACGGTGCGATTCTAGAGCTAGATGATATCTGATTCCCCGTACCATTAACAGTAATACTGCCATTATTGCCATCCAAACCCAGACCAATTGGCACACTGATAGTTAGAGTAACCTTTGGCTCACCTCCCAAGATATGCCAGTTAGTCCCATCGGCAAACTCAATCCTATTTGCAGTAGTAGCGATAAATGAACCACCAACATCTAGTTGGGCGTTTTCCCCAAACACAATGCCATTGGGATTAATTAAAAAAAAGTTTGCTCCCCCTGCGGTTTTTAGTAATCCATCGATTACCGAAATATCACTTCCTGTAATGCGGGTAAAGATATTTTCGATATCCAGTCCATTCTCAAAGATGGCTTCGATACCTTCTGGAATAGAAAACTCCTCGAAGCTATGAAACAGGTTATTACCTACTCTTTCTCCACCAGTTATTTTTCTCATATTCTCTAATTGCTCGACTACTGTGGGTAGTGTACCATCGGGAACTACCTGCGCTCGAACTATTCCCGTGTTAACAGTAGCTATAAAGAGAAGAGAAGATAGAAAGCGGGTAATCATAGCTTTAATTCTATTAATTAGTGATATATGTCAGTTTAAAACCTATTTTTTGTCTGTAGCTCTTATATTTTTAATCTCAGCCTACCATTTTTGGTAATTGATTTCTAGTTGGTATCTATACTTTTTTAGTTTGTTTCTTGCCAAACAATCCATTTGGTCTTAAGGTTAGAGCCAAAATTACTAAAGCAAAACCAATAATTTCTCGATAGCTACCGCCTAAATATCCTGCTGCTAAAGATTCACCGATACCGTAGAGTATTCCTGCAATCGCAATTCCCCAGGGACTAGTTAACCCACCAATAATCGCTGTAGCAAAGGCTTTCAACCCTAAAAGCGTACCCATACCAGCAGAAACATTGTAGATCGGTGCGATGAGAATACCAGCAACTCCAGCTAAAACCGTAGAAAGGGCATAAGCAAAAGCGATCGCTCCTTCCACATTAATGCCCATAATTTTAGCACTGTCTTGGTTTTCGCTAGCAGCTAAAAAAGCTTTACCGTAAAGGGTATGGGTAAAAGTAAAACGCAGGAAAAACGCGATCGCTACAGCAACTATTGGTATTAGTAATTCGAGGGGAAAAATGCCAAAACCCAAGATATTTATAGGTGTTTGTGCCAAAAAAGATGGATAAGCCCGAACTTCTTTGCCAAAAGTTAGCATTGCCAGGTTTTCAGCAATAATGCCTACAGCAATAGTAGTTAGTAACCAAGAATTTGAACCATCAACAGCAAACGGACGCACGGCTAATCTTTCGATAATTAAGCCAAAAACAGCACAAATTATTAGGGATAAAGGAAGAGCGATCGCAATATGCCAACCGTAAGTAATATTCAAGGAGTAACAAATAACTGCCCCCAACATTACCGAAGCACCCTGAGAAAAATTCATCGTGTTAGAGACAGAATAGGTAATCTGAAATCCCAAAGCGATTAAACTATAAACGCTGCCAATGGCGATACCAGAAACAACAAACTGTTGTAACATTAGCTATTTTTTACTCAAAGTTTTTTGCGAGGACACTGTATAATTATCATTTTCCAGCACTATGCATAAAAATAAAAGAACCAATAGTAAAGAATAAACAAGCTAAAAAATGGATAAAAGTTCTAATAGAAGACAATTTTATAATTTCTAGGATCGCTTCAAAGGTAAAAATAGCACTACCGACTAAGAACAAACAGCTAGCAATAAAAATTAAGTTAATTGAAGAAAGATTTTTCATTGACTGAATACCTATCAGAAACAATAAATTGCTGTAACATAAATCCATATCGCCAACCAATCTTATCCTAATAAGAAAGCCTGTTATCAAAACAATCTTGTTACCAAGAAGCTAAAAATCTATTGTCTTAAAATGTAATTAATAATTATTTTTTCAGTAACGATGACTGTAACAACATACTCCCAAGTTAAATTGTAACGGGTACAATTGCGCCACAAGCTTTTCCCAAGGTCATAATTCACTCAAGCAATCTTTTACTGTTTTAAAAATTCAACAAGTGCGATCGCTAAAATTTAACTAATCTCTATACAGAGGATAACTATTGTGAAAGAACATTTGTATCGTACTTTTTTGCAATGGACGGGAAATAAAGGTCAAGGTACTTACAATTATCGAGCTTACGATCGCGCTTATGAAATAGAAGTTGAAGGAAAACCCATAATATCAGGTTCGTCCGATCCCGCTTTCCGTGGAGACAAAACTAAATATAATCCTGAAGAGTTATTAGTCGCTTCTCTATCTAGCTGTCATATGCTATGGTACTTACATCTATGCGCCGAGATAGGAGTTATTGTTATTAGTTATAGCGATCGTGCCATAGGCAAAATGAGTGAAATTGAAGATGGTAGTGGCAGATTTAAGGAAGTTCTACTCAAGCCAGAAATTGTGATTACCGCCGATAGTAATTTAGAACAAGCTAGACAGTCACATCATCAAGCTCATAAACTTTGTTTTATTGCTAATTCTGTTAATTTTCCCGTTCTTTGTCAACCATCGATTCTTTTAGATACCTAATTATTTTTTCTTACATCCTGTTTTTTGGAGTATCTGCTAAATGTCAGGGGAAACCAAGCTAGAAATTTTGCTTAAATCTATGAAGCCGATCCTCAAAGATGGGGAATTTGTCTTTTGTACTTTATCTCAGGAACATCTAGAGGAATTAGAACTAAAACCGATAGGCTGGTTTCAAGAAGATGAAGGGATAACTGTAATTTTGCCACGCCAGCAAGCAGAAAGTTTTGGTTTGCCCTATTCTTATGTTGCTCGCATGATTACTTTATCGGTTCATTCTAGTCTAGATGCAGTAGGATTTCTCGCTGCAATTACGGGTAAACTGTCTCAGTTTGGAATTAGTGTTAATCCAATTTCTGCTTACTACCACGACCATCTTTTTATTCCTTCAGAAAAAGCCCATGAGGTTATGAAATTACTCACTGAATTTTCCCAATAAATTTCTATACAGATAATCTAATCGCCTTTTTGTTAACGCAACTGAAGAACTCGATCGAAATAATATTGTGTCTCATCTCAAATAGGGAAAAAATGCTAGCCTAATAGGCAAATTTGCCAAGAAGTGTTATGTCTGTCATCGATTTGTTTTCCGATCGAGCCGATCTGTATGCTGCTGCACGACCTCAGTATCCTCAAGCTTTGTACGAGTTTTTGGCATCCTGCGTCAATACCAAAGAAAGAGCATGGGATTGTGCTGCGGGAAACGGACAGGCATCTATTGCTATGGCTGAATACTTTCGAGAAGTTTATGCTACAGATGTTAGCGATCGCCAAATAGCCAATGCCATTCCTAAAAACAACGTTTTTTACTCAGTTCAACCTGCTGAGAAAACTAACTTTCCCAATGGTTATTTTGATGCAGTAACAGTAGCTCAAGCTTTACATTGGTTCGATATCGAGCATTTTTGGTCTGAAGTAAAGCGTGTACTCAAAAAAGGCGGTATTTTTGCTGCTTGGTGTTATAGTTCGCTTTCTGTCTCGTCGCCAATAGATCTAGTTATTAAAGAAGGAATTCTCGATATTATTGAGTCATACTGGTCTCCTCGTATCCAGCTTATATACAATGGTTATCGCAATATCGATTTTCCCTTTGAACCAATTCAAGCACCGCCAATGGAAATAAAAATTTCGTGGACTTTAGCCGAATTATTAGCTTATATGCATACTTGGTCAGCAACAAGACAATGTATGCAACAGCAAGGTACGAAATTCTTTGAAGCTTTGAGGGATAGTTTGTTACCTGTTTGGGGAAATCCCGAACAAAAGAAAGAAATCAAGATGGATTTTCATCTAATTGTGGGTCGTAACTAACCTTTGAGTCTCATAAGGATGAATATAAAGAGTCATTCTTTAACCACTCTCCTACAACTTTTCCCAGTCCAGTAGGTTGAGGTTGAAAGCCAAGCTTTTTGTAAAGATCGATCGCTTTATCTGCAAATAAATAAATATGTTGTCCTTCAAGTTGCTCCATAAGTATTCTTATCATGTTGCTAGCAATACCTTGTCGGCGATATTGCGTAACTGTCCAGACATCGACAATATTACCCATAAATAGTAATTTTTCGCTGTCAAATCTTCGATCGACTGCTGTAAAAATTGTTGAGTCGTTTCAATATTATGATGGGGTTGCCAAGTCATGTATTTTGTTACTTGTTTATCTTGGGCATATTGCTCAAAAATAGATGGTGCATCTTCTATTGTGGGAAATCGCAATTTGAGACGAGACGTTTCTACGATCTGTGGTGGTTCGCTCATTGACTTTTATTTTTTTTAGTCAAAGTATTATAAACATTCAATGAATTTATATTCTTTTGTCCCCAAACATAGTAAAATCTTGATAGATGAAACTAGATGCGATGACTTAATTTTGATAAGGTGAAAGTCCTTGACACAACCGCTTAAACAG
>JBFRWK010000012.1:0-5593 GCA_051439545.1 Xenococcaceae cyanobacterium
TGACTACTAAAACTATAAAACTACAGTTCACACAGATGAAAAAAGAAGAGTCAGCTTCGATCCAAAAGAAAACAACTATTGAATCTGTTGATACGATAGAAGTAAAGAAAATCACGGATTTACCGATAACAGAACCCCCTCTGTATCGAAAAGACGAGTATTTTACTCCTGCTGCTACCTCTGCCCCAATAGTGTCTAGTCTCCGCGCCCAATTAAGAAAAGATTTATGGTCAGAAGACCCTTCAGGACTTGCTTATTTCCTACATCACGCTAAAGGAAACCCCAAAAATTTAATTGAGCATTACATTACAAGTCCTGGTGACATATCGCTCTTGCCTTGGGATGAAACTTTACAAATTATTGATAAATTTGGCACAAATACTGCTAAACTACACCTGCTCTTCGCTGCCCATACTATGCGACAGGAGAAGCCTTGGGAGAGTAAGTTTACGCTTTCTGCTAATGATCTAATTACCGAACTAGGTTGGGACAAGCGCACGGACTTAAAGAGAAGTCAAAAACTCAAAGAAATAGCTAAGTTAGCATTTGCCTTGGGATGTCTTACTATTCAAGCTACTTGGGTTGAAGGACGCGGTAACAACAAAATTTCATGTAGCGTACAAACTTCTCGCATCTGGGAAACTTACATAAATATTCAAAGCGAGCAGCTAAACCTAGAAAAAAAGATAGATGAGTCAACGGACGTTTACATTACAATCAGACCTGGACTTTGGACAGATGCTTTTTTAAATAAGGCAGGATACGAAGCCAAAAAAGCTTTATATCAGTTTGGTTACTTAGCTCAAGATCTTCTCAAAATAAATCCTTATCAAGATGATTTAGCGTTGCGATTGGGGCTTCATTTAACAGTAGAAAGCCGATTTCACATCAGTGGTACTTACAGAGTACAAACCTTACTCGAAACACTTTTACCAAAAACAGTTATCAATGAAGCTTTGGATAACCGAGACAAAGCTCGTAAGCTGACCAATCGCTGGAATCATGCCTTAAAAGTATTATCAGAACTAAAAAGAGCATTTCAAATTGAGTTTGATCCAAAGTCCTATCCAAAAGAACTACGACCCAATAGTAAAGCTAGAAAACCGCGAGGATACTTTGAGCAGTTACTCGCTGCTAAAATTACGATTCATCCTCCAGCCCCCATTCCAGAGTTGCTAGCTGCTAAAACTCAGCCCAAACTGGTTAAATTAAAAATCGACTCATCTCCAAAAAATGTAAAAGAGCTAACAGCACAAACCACTACACTAACAGGGACTCAAATTAAAAATGCTCGAAAAGCAAAAGGCTGGAATCAAGGGCAACTTGCTGGTTTTCTGGGAGTATCCCAAAACTTAGTTTCTTTAATTGAAAGAGATAAACGATCGATCAATAAAAAGCTTAGAACTAAAATAGGCAAGCTTTTAGAAATTTAAAACAAGATTTTTGTTTTAAAAATACGGCAAAAATAAGCTCAAATACTAACTGCATCTGAATTACAGCTTTAAAACAAGAGCCTCCGAGTAGTGCAACAAACATCCTCTTTTAGTAAAAATTGTCTTACATCCTCTATGAGATAAGGGCTAGAATTCTCTTTCCGCACGTCAAAATGTAATATACAAAAATTATGTTTTGGCCCCCCAAGGCGATCACGCAGTGCCAGCCTTCGGCTGATCGCGCCCGACAAAATCAATATCCTAGCTCGAAGGGCTGGCACTGCTAATCTTTGGGTGAACAAAATACAAAGCTCCAAACTATTATCATTAACTAAGACTTATTGATAATAAGCGAACCCGAAAATATTTTACTTCTATCTTTTCGAGTTTAAAAAATCAAATAAACCCCCAAAGATTAGCAAGATAAAATATAATATTTTTGACAAAAGTGGGAGAAATAATTAAGAGTTTCAAGTCTTGAATCCGTAAGATTTACAATTTGTTTTACTCCATTGAAAACCACTACATGAATGCCTTGAAAACCTTGAAATATCCAACGTAGTGTAGGTTGGTCTGTAAGTTTTCCTAACTGATTTTTTACCCCTGTATTGTTCTGTTTGAGATTGGCTCTAAGCTGTCTTTGTCCAATGCTATAAACCAGCAAAGATAGACCCATGAGCATCGCCATAGTTTCTACTCTTGATGGATATTTTAGAAAAACTGAATCCGCAAAAAATAAAGGGTCTTTAAAAAACCTAAATCCTCCTTCACAGGATTGTTGTCCCTTATAAGCAGTAAGAATGTCCGATGGACTTAAATTCTTTAAAACATTAGTAGCTAAAATAAAGCGGCCAGCTTTTTTTTCTTCTTCTTTGATCTTTTCAGATTTTTTTTCGAGAATAATCCTAGCCTTATAAACTGTCTTATTTGTTTGATTATCTAGGATTTCTTCAACATCTTTTAAAACTAAATTATGATATTTGAGCTTTTTCTGTTCGCACCGAAATACGGCTTTTATTTCAGTTCTATTTTCATATTTTTTCTTCGATAAAGAATTAACTAAAGAATTAGCTTTTTCTTCATCTTTAGCGAACTTTTTAGATAACTGTTTTAAATCAGATTCTTTTCTGGATGCACTTTCGATGATTATCCATTTTTGTTTTATCCCCCCATAATTACTCTCTTTTACTACCGTTTTATAACCTTGTCGTTCGGTTTCAATAAATTGAGATTCTGGAGTTTCTCTTACATAACACTGAGCAGCTTTTATTGACAATGGAACTCTAGTTATCCATTTTAAATGCTTGATAGCCAATAAGTTATCTGCACTATAAAGAGCACTATCTGCTATAAATATACTGTCTAAATCTACTTGTTTTTTGAAATCAGATAAAATGGTCGCTTTCTTTAGCTTTGTCACTATCATTACCATTTCCACAGGATAAAAATAGAGGGACACCTCCATCTCCACTGGCGATTAAATTAATTAAAAATTGCTTTAAGTCTGGTCTTTTATCTTTGGAATATCCGCGAACTATTTTAATAGGTATTGGTTCTAAATTTTCTTCATTTTCTTGGTCGCAAATCAGATAATCCCCTTCTACAGATATCGACGATGAGTCTAAATGAGAATAGCTACGATCGATGCCATAAATTTGACAAGCTTTTAAACTAATTGCTAAAAAGATTTTATTTAAGCCAAATTTATATAGTTTGTCTAAAACTCTACCAATTCTATCGTCATTAAAATCTTCGGGAAAAATTCCTTCTCCAAAGATATGTTCCGTTGCTTTATCATTAAAAAACTGTGGAAATAAATATAAAGGTCTTGAGAGAAAGCCCAGGGCATTTAAAATTATACTTTTAACAATTATTCCACAACTTAACTTTTCTTGGGGGTGAATCCCTAACTGTTCATTTATTATTTCTACTATACCTATTTCATCTATTATTCCCGCTATTATTCCTAAATGATTAATTGTTTGAACTTGAATATTATTAGCTAATTCACTCATTCAAATAAAGTAGACAAATTCTTTTTATTAGAATCATTTTCTCTGATTTTTATCGACGGCAAGACTATTTTATTAACATTATTTAATCAAAGCGTCGTATTTTGATTGATTTGTAGAGCAATTCTCTGACTCAGCGAGCGCCCAACTGGGGCCAAAACATAATATTTACATATTACATTTTGACGTGCGGAAAGAGAAATATAGGATGTAACAGACCCAAGGGTTAATCCGGTGGTTCAGGGATAACCGATTACTGAGACAGTGACAATCTCAGTAGAACCCCAAGGGCTTGGTGTAAAGACGGCAACCAATCAATCGAATCTTCTTGGTGTGTAACCGGGTAAGCCGTATAGAGTCCTTAGTCGCTTGTCGATGATTAAGGTAGCCAGAAGGTATAACTCTCTAGACGGTAAAAGATTCCCACCAAGCAAATGCCGACAGCCTAATAGCAACAGGAAAACATAACTGGTCGGATAGGAGGATAATCCTCCACTCGAAAGAGGGCTAAATTGGGAAGCTAATCTCAGGTCTAAGGAGATATCGAAGTTAGTTTCTGAAAGTCAAGGAAAAGATGGGAACGAATTCACACGAAGACGTTATCGTAACGAGACAAGCCACCGATTGGCATACAGTCAATTGGCGAAAAGCTTATCGGCTGGTTAAGAATTTAAGACGTAGAATCTTCAAAGCGACTCGCGAAGGCAATGAGAAAAAAGTAAGGAGACTACAACGCCTAATGCTACGTAGTTACTCAAACACCCTAATTTCTGTCAAACAGGTGGCACAGTTGAACTCGGGAAAAAAAACAGCTGGTATAGACAAGATAACAGCACCTACGCCGAAAATCAGAGGGGAGCTGGTCGATGCTCTCAAACAGTTTAAAACTTGGCAACCGATTCCGGTTCGGAGGGTATATATTCCCAAATCCAACGGAAAAAAACGCCCCCTCGGAATACCTAGCATAATCGACCGTTGTCTTCAAGCTATGGTGAAAAATGCCCTGGAGCCTCACTGGGAAGCCAAATTTGAAGCCATATCTTACGGTTTCAGACCTGGTCGAAATACCCAGGATGCCATGAGCAGGATTCGCAATAATATCATGGGGTCAAACAACCGAAAGTGGTGGGTCTTGGAGGGAGATATTAAAGGCTGCTTTGACAATATAAGTCAGCCCCAACTCTTGGAGACAATAGGCAACTTCCCCGCCAAGAAGATGGTGGAAAAATGGCTGAAAGCAGGATACGTGGAGAACAACGTATTTACAGAAACTAAAGCCGGAACGCCTCAGGGCGGGGTAATTTCCCCGTTATTGGCCAACATCGCTCTTCATGGACTGGAAGAGGCCTTGGGAATAAAATACAAGTGGCATAAAGACTTACGGCAACAAGAGGGAGGTTATTGGCAAAATGTCTCAAAACGGGCAGTTGTCAGATATGCCGACGATTTTGTTGTCCTCTGCGAAAGCAGGGAAGATGCAGAGAAAGCCAAAGCAATAGTGCAGAGGTGGTTAGCTGCTAAAGGTCTCGAACTCTCAGAGTCGAAGACACTCATAACTCATCTCACCAGGGGTTTCGACTTTCTGGGGTGGAATTTCAGAAAGTATCGAACCACCAAGCGAAGAACCGGATACGTCACACTCATCAAACCCTCAAGGAAAAACATTCAAAATTTCAAAGAAGGATTGAAAGAGATGTTCCAAAAGCTTAAAGGGAAATCCGCTAAGCAAGTTATCCGCAGCCTCAACTCTAAAATCAGAGGATGGGGTAACTATCACCACTCGGTAGTGGCCAAGGAAACTTTCTCGGCCATGGATGACTACATATACTGGAAACTGAAAAGATGGGCCAAGAGAAGCCACTCTCAGAAGAGCTGGAACTGGCTCAAGGAGAAATACTGGGGCCAACTCTGTCCTGGGAGAAAAGACAACTGGGTATTTGGAGACAAATCCTCTGAACACGATTATGTTCAGAAACTCGCATGGATACCTATCAAACGTCACACACTTGTTAGCTATAAGCACAGTCCAGATGACCCAACATTAATTGAGTACTGGCAATCCAGAGCGGAGAAGCAAAGACAAGTCACAGCACAAGGTAGATTTTCCACGGGTAAGGATAACATAGCCCGCAGCACCAAGTATCAATG
>JBFRWK010000013.1:0-9957 GCA_051439545.1 Xenococcaceae cyanobacterium
GCGGGGTAAAAGTCCTTAGTTTAAGTATCTATGTATAAAATCCCGCACGGTGGCAAGCCAAAATCAATAATTTTACTGATGAGATTTGAGTAAGGCTGGGCAGATTTGAGTAATTTTTCTCTCGGGGAAGTTGTACAGGCATAGTTAGTAATACTTAGTTGATGAGTTGTTATTTTTATCCTTCATCGTGGTAGAACGGTATATTATTTCTACGACAGTTATCTGCTGAAAATGCAGTTATATCTTTAATTCAACTGTAATTCATATTCGATAGCAGTAAGACAATAATTAAATTTTTCTCGTTTTTGCCAGATTAGCACTGATATTTATCACTTTGACATTTTTAGGTCATGAGAGTAATAGTCTTTTACTCCTTGCTCGAAAATTAGCAAGAGCGAATAGATAAGCGAACCAAATTACCTTCTGAAAAACAGTACAGTCTTTTTCAGAAGACATTCTTTATTGTTGCGATTACATCCAAAAACAGTACTCGATCGATAAAATTGACTTGACTACCTTATCTAAATTTTAACTTTAAAGTGAGATTGTATGAAAAATATTGCAATTATGTTTCTCGCCGAAAATTTTGCTTGACTTAGAAAAAGAAATGAAAAAAACTTTTGGTTTAAGCTGTTTGATTGTATTTAGTCCAAATTATTTTTGCACTATCTCAGCATTTTTTTGCTTAATTGTGATTTAATATTATTGTGTAAACTTACACTACAGAAAAATCGATTCAGTTATATGCTTGAGACTGTCACTCTCAAACTCTGATAAAAATTCTTTAGGCTGACTTTGAGAAAAAAGGACACTCTCTACTATTTAACGTACTTTTTTTACTACTCCAACTATTTAGCTTTAGCCCATTATTTCTTTTAAGACAACTGTTAATTCGGTACTTTAAAAAAGTATAAATGGAGAGCAACTTTAACTATGAATGTATTAAGATAAAGTACAGAAATTAATAAATTGTTAGCAGTAGTGTCCAAACTGTCTAGTGTACATTACGCTAATATTACCGAGATGTTTAGTTTTTAGAGGAAAAAAATTATGCGCACTTTAACTCGCACATCAACTACCGAGATGGAAGTAACCAGTATTCGTCTTGAGAGAAGCTTAAAAGATAAGCTTAAAGAACTCTCTGGCAATCAAGGCTATCAAGCTTTAATTCGGGATATTCTTTGGAATTATGTCCATCAAAAATCTGGAGACTACCGACCTCAATTTGCTCGCTCTGATATCCGCGCTACGGTAGAGTCGATCGCTCGGAAGGATGAAAGTTGTGCTTTGACAGGAAAGTTGATCCAAGAAGGAGATACTATGTTTTTGGGTTTCACTATCTATGGAGATTTAGTGCCTCTAAGCTTAGAAAGTTTAGCCGAACAGTAATTTCCTAAACTAAAGGACTGAGCTAAATAACTGAGAAACACTTAATTTTGGAGCAATCTGGTTTCGAGCGTAGTTTACTCAGTCCTCTTGATATTTATTTTCTGCTTAGTTGTATCTACAAGTATTAATAATCTGGGTAGATACTAAACAAGGGATTTAAGGACGTGAGTCTTACTCACGTCATATTCTCTTGCTTTTTATGATGGATGTGGCAGAGTAATGATGACTAAGAATTTCGTCTGTCACAAATAGTATCAGCAAATGGTTAATTGACTGCAAAAATATTTAATTTTTTTAAATAAAAGTTAACTTTTGTTTAGTAAAGCTTAGGAATTTTGGCTAATTATGCGGAAGACAAAGGTGTCCGCTATATTTTTGATTATATTTATTGAGTAATCAAAAATAATATAATATATGTTGTCGATTATTTATTCGCCAGATTTTCTTTTACACGATACAGGGCCTTTACATCCAGAAAAACCAGAGCGGATTTCGGCTATAGTGGCAGGATTAGATCGAGTCGCTTGGGCAAATCAGATAGAATGGCAATTACCTACACCGCTCGAAACTAGGGATATATTACCTTTTGTTAAGCAAATTCATTCGAGCGAACATATTAACGAAGTACGAGAAATCGCTCAAAATGGTGGTGGATATTTAGACCCAGACACCCCCGTATCTCCTCAAAGTTATAATGTGGCATTACTTGCTGTCAGTGCTTGGTTAGATGGAGTAGATAAAGTCCTGACTACCCATAACCCTGTTTTTGTCTTGGCGCGTCCCCCAGGACATCATGCGACGAGAACAACAGGAATGGGATTTTGTTTATTTTCCAATGCAGCAATCGCAGCTAATTATGCTTTACAAAAATCGGGAATTAAAAGAGTAGCAATTCTTGATTGGGATGTACATCATGGCAATGGGACAGAAGCCATTGTCGAAGATAATCCACAGATTGCTTACTGTTCGATTCATCAATATCCTTGTTATCCAGGGACGGGCAAAAATAGCGATCGAGGCAAATATAATAACATTCTCAATCTACCCGTGTCTCCTGGGAGTACTATTGCCGAATATGAACCTATGTTTAGCCAAAAAATTATTCCTTTTCTCAGTAATTTTCAGCCTGACTTAATAATTGTTAGTGCGGGCTACGATGCTAATCATAAAGATAGTATCGCCAGTGTTTCTTTGCAGCCAGAAGACTACGGTTTATTTACTAATTATCTTTTGCAGATCGATCGTCGTCTTCTATTTGGCTTAGAGGGAGGTTATCATTTAGAAACCTTAACTAAATCAGTTATTTTGACTTTAGAAACTTGCCTTTAAAATTTCTTAGGTAAAATTACTTTAGAGCAATTTGTTTTTGATGCTCGCGCTATTTTTTCTAGTTTTCTAAGAATAATCAACTGTATTAGCTAATTAATAAGTTAGCTGTAACAGAAAACCCTATTAGACCCTATGAACTCCCTTCCCTCTGTTTCAGAAATTTCACTTTATCAACTCACACAATTATCTAATTCTGCTTCAGCATCAGTTGTTGTCAGTTCCAAAACTTTTAAATTTTATGTATCGCTCCTAATTGAATTTCTGATTAAACACAGATTAACAACTAAAACATGGGTCAAATTGCCACAATCAAAAACATGGTTACGAGAAATTTTGAGATATGAGCAACAAGGTAATGCCGAGACGATATATTTGGGTAACAATTGGCAAAATAACTCAAATACATTCTTAAATAGTCAAGAAACTAGGCAATCCTCCTTTATACCTGTAAAACTTATCGCCAATTCTTGGCTAAAACGAGAATTTTTTTTCGTAGTTTTATCTCCCGAATTTTCCGTAGCACTCATCGCCCAGTGGCACAAAGGAAAAATCAAATTAGAAGCATCTGGTAAAAGATTGCAACAACCATATATTAATATGCTTTTGAGTTTTGAACCTCAAACAATTGAAGTAGCTTTACAGGGAATAAAAAACGCGATCGATTCTGCTAATACCAATCAATTAGTTTCTCAAAAAGATCTAGATTTTGCTGCTAATAATCCTAGCGATCCTAAATTAATCACTAACTTTTTGGCAGCGCAAATTCAGCGGACAGAATATTTAGAAAAATCATCAAATTCTTTAGGGCAATCCCAAAATAAAATCCTTAATTTTGCCGATGCGTCTAGCTTACAAGGAGATTTTTTACACAATTTAGCTAGAGAATTGCGGTTTCCAATAACTCACATGAAAACTGCCTTAAGTTTATTAGAGTCAAAACAGATAAAAGGAGAACAACGCCAACGCTATTTAAAAATGTTGAACTATGAATGCGAGAGGCAAAATTCTCTAATTACTGGTTTGTTAGAATTATTACAAATTGATATTACGACAGAAACAGAATACTTAAAGTTAGATGATATTGTTCCTGGGATTGTTAGTACCTATCAACCCTTAGCCAGAGAAAAAGAAATTCAGTTAGGATATACTATACCAGCACAACTTCCTTTTGTTGCCTGTCCTACTCCATGGTTGAGACAGATTATTATTAATTTATTACACAATAGTTTACAGTTTACCCCAGCTAAAGGTCGTGTTTTCGTTCAAGCTACTCTCAAAGAAGAGCATCTAGAAATAAGTGTAAGCGATACGGGTGTTGGCATAGATAGCAAAGAACTGACTAAAATTTTTCAGAGCTTTTATCGAGGTAAAACGGCTATTCAGACAAAGGTTGCTGGTGCTGGATTGGGTCTGACGATCGTCCAGCAATTAGTCAAGCGTTGTGGTGGTTCTGTAGTAGTAAACAGTATAGTAGGAAAAGGTTCTACTTTTAAAGTATTATTGCCTACCGTACCTCCAGAAATTATTGAAGAAACGGTTAATAATTAAGGTTTTAGTATTCCTTAGCTGACAACTTTTAGCTAAATCTCCTGAATAGTTTACGGTGGGTAGCAGAACCAAACACGCCATCTACCATCAATCCCGTTCTTTTTTGAAATTGTTTAACTGCCATTTTGGTTTCTTTTCCATAAAAACCGTCTACAGCACTAACATTAAGTCGAGCGAATCTAATTAAGACATTGGGAACAATAAGATTCATCTCGTCAATAATTTGTTGCGATAGTACATTAGCCACAGCAGTAGAACAGCTAGTTACATCTTCAAGTAAAATCGAACCTCTATAAAGCGATCGCCTCGATCTTGTTGCCCGTTCTCGTTTAGATGTGAAAGTTCGATCGCCAGCATTGAATTCCAACTCTTTGCCATCAACCATTGAATTATTTATCCCAGACTCTTAATTAGGTAAAATGAACAATAAAAATTTTTCAGAACTTTTAAAAATTTATTGACCTCTCTTTAGCCTAGAAATCTTTTAATTTTCCAGAGCGACTGAGATAAAATTTATTTACAAGCTGTTAGATAAATTAACATTAATCGGATAAAACTTGCCAGGAGACTATTAATGCTGCGATTAGAACATATTAGTAAAATTTACCCGACAGGAGAAGTACTAAAAGATGTCACTTGGGAAGTTAAGCCAGGGGAAAGAATTGGTTTAGTTGGGGTTAATGGTGCGGGAAAATCTACCCAGCTTAAAATTGTTACTGGAGAAGTAGAACCTACCTCTGGAGAAGTAATTCGTCCTGCTAGCTTGCATATTGCCTATCTAACACAAGAATTTGAAGTAGAGCCTACTCGTACCGTTAGAGAAGAATTTTGGACGGTATTTACAGAAGCCAACGAAGTCCATAATGCTCTTACTCAGGTACAGTTAAAGATGGAAACAGCCGAACCAGAAAATTTAGATAAATTAATCGATAAGTTAGATAAGTTACAGCGTAAATTTGAGGCTTTAGATGGTTATAGTTTAGACGCACAAATCGAGAAAATTTTACCCGAAATGGGTTTTACCCTTGAAGATGGCGATCGCCTGGTGAGTTCTTTTAGTGGTGGTTGGCAAATGCGGATGAGTTTGGGAAAAATTTTGTTGCAAGAACCAGATATATTACTGTTAGACGAACCGACTAACCACTTAGATTTAGAAACGATCGAATGGTTAGAAAACTATCTTAAAGGGATTAATACCCCAATGGTAATTGTCTCTCACGACCGCGAATTTTTAGATCGTCTCTGTACTAAAATTGTCGAGACAGAAAGAGGAATTTCTACTACTTATCCTGGTAATTATTCCGCTTATTTACAACAAAAACAAGAAGCAAAATTAGCTCTATCTGCTACTTACGATCGCCAGCAAAAAGAAATTGCCAAACAACAAGAATTTATCGAGCGTTTCCGCGCTAGTGCTACTCGCAGTACTCAGGCAAAAAGTAGAGAAAAACAATTAGAAAAAATCGACTTAGTAGATGCACCAGTTAGCGATTTAAAATCTTTGGCTTTTAAATTTCCCCCTTCTCCGCGTAGTGGCAGAGAAGTAGTAACTATTAAAGATTTAACTCATACTTATAACGATAGTATTCTGTTTCTTGGTGCAGAATTAGAGATAGAAAGAGGCGATCGCATCGCTATTTTAGGTCATAATGGCTCGGGCAAATCAACTTTACTCAGAATGATTATGGGGATGGAAAAACCAGAGGAAGGAGAAGTTAGTCTGGGTAAGCATAATGTCATTCCTGGCTATTTTGAACAAAATCAAGCAGAAGCTTTAGACTTAGAAAAAACAGTTATGGATACAATTCATGATGAAGTTCCTGACTGGAAAAATGAAGAAGTTCGTACCTTGCTTGGTAACTTTTTATTTAGTGGAGAAACGGTATTTAAACAAGTTAAGGCTCTTAGTGGAGGAGAGAAAGCCAGACTTGCTTTAGCGAAAATGTTATTGCGCCCTGCTAATTTATTAATGTTAGATGAGCCAACTAATCATCTCGATATCCCTGCTAAAGAAATGCTAGAAAACGCCTTAAAAAATTATGATGGTTCGGTGATTATTGTTTCTCACGATCGCTATTTTATTTCTCAGGTTGCTAATAAAATTGTGGAAATAAAAGAAGGGGAATTAATTGTTTATCCAGGGGATTATCATTATTATTTAGATAAAATAGAAGAAGCTAAAGAAAAAGAAAGACAATTAAAAGAAGCAGAGGCTAAAGCAGCAAAACAAGCAGCTAAACGAGCAAAACAAGCAGAGAAGAAAAAACAAAAGAAAAAGAAAGCAAAAGCCAATTAACAAACGAGCATTTTTAACAAGTTAAGCTTATGGCTGTTTTCTCATTTTAAATTTTCGGAGAGTAGACAGAAGAGCGATCGGTTTGAATTTGGAAGAGTTCATGGCTAATTAAAGGTTTAACTGTTAACTTTTTCCTCTTTCCTATGCTCTTAGCTTTGACTAACAAGCTTTCAGATGGTCTCCAGAGAAAGGTATAGTTAAAGTTGTCAAAGATATAGTCTTCGTTAAAATCTCGATCGGACTTAAACCATAAAATAGAATCTTTTAGTCTTAATGAAAATGCAAAAGCCATAAAATCACCAAAACGTTCATCTGAGATTACTAGGGCTGGAGAGGGAGTACTTATAATAGAGCGAGCAGCAGATAATTCCAGACTCGATTGTTTTCCCCACCAGAGAGGAGACTGGAGATTAAAGTAAGAAGTAGAGATCGCTACAATCAAAACAGCAGAAAAAATTACACTTTTGACAAAGGCATAGTTTTGAGAATTTTTATATGAATCTATAGAATTGAAGCTTAAGCCAAAGCCAAAAATGAATAAAGCACCAATGTAGCTAGGTAATAAGTACCTAAAAACAGTCGATCTTTGTCCTCCTAAAAGCAAATCCGATATCATCAATATACCAAAAGGAAGAATACACATAAGAGTGGGCAAAAGCCAGCTTCGTAAGTGATTCTTTGAGATTATGCTGAAAAGCGACCAAAGAAGTAGGATTACTAAAAGTAGAGCAACAAGGAACAATTGGGTTTCTTTCAAGGGCAGTAGAGCAGAAAAGAGCCGAATTATATTTTCGCCCCATTTAACAATAATCTCTTTCGAGGTTAGCTCTTCGTTAACCCAATGAGTAGCCTTTTGTACTGAGGAAAGACGAGAAAGCAACAAGATCGACCACGGTAGTAAAGGCAACAAACCCCAGGCTAAAGAAGTAAAATAATTGTTTAATTTTTGTTTGTTTAGTCGATTGTGGCTAAAAGCCAATGAATCTGACGTTTTTTTAGAAACAATAGCTTTTGAGGTAGAATTAGAAAATCTAAGTACTATTAATACATAAAGACCATGTACTAAGAAAACAAAGCCCGATAATAAATGAGTTAAAAAAGTTAACGTAACAGTCGCACTATAATAATTCCAAGAACGGCGCGTATCAAAATGTAATGCTTTGAGCAAAATCGTACTCGATAGCAAAATACAAACTATCCATAAACTGTAGGGACGTGCTTCTTGAGCGTAGTGAATTAAAATTGGAGAAACACAAGCAAGACAAAGCGTTGTCCTGGCAATATTTACTGAATCAAACAGTAAAAGTGCCAACCAATAAAATAGTGGCAAAGCAAAAAGACTAACCAAAGCAGAAAAAGCTCGTATTGAGCCAATTGAACTGCCAAAAAGTTTAGCCCAAGCTCTAGCCAGCAAAAAGTATAAAGGTGTATGTTCGGGTTTATTTATTAAAGCATTTGAAGTATCTAGCCAAGATCTGCCAGAATTAACCTCTAGATATTGAGATAGACTTTTAACTTGAATAAGATTATTATTAACTTCTTTTTTAAGCAGATCTGAATCATAACCAGAAATCCGCATTGAAGTATATACTTCATCTTCCCAATAAGGTTTAAGCTCTAAGTTTCCTAATCGAAAGATAATTCCCAATCCTAAAAGCAGTAGAATAACCAGCTTGAAAGATGAATTGCGTAAATTTTTTAAGCTAAGCATTAAAACTAAGTTTTAAAAGCAGAATAACAAGTAAATTTTGATTCCAAGCAATCGAACTAAATATTAACGCTATCAGAGGACATTATAATTAATCCTAACAGCACTGATGAACTAAGAAAAAGGGAAATGACAACTAGTCATTAACCAGTAGTTATTAGAAACTAAGCACTAACGATTAATGGAATTAGAAAAACAATTACAAATCTTAATTGATGATGCTGCCAAACATGGTATTGCTCCTGTAGTAATAGAAAGAGCGATCGCCCCTGTATTAAACTTATTTGCTCAACAACTAAAGCATTTAGAATACTATATTTTACAGAACTTAGATGAACAATGGGTGCTATTTACAATTAGCGATCGACAACAAGTAAAACCAGACCGACAAGTAATTTATGCGTTTCCTACCTTGCAAGATGCAGGGAACTTTCAAGGAAGCAAAGATCCGAGCATTCTCGCTACTGCCATACCCGTAACCCATATTTTATTTCAGCTTATATCTCTTAAACCAGTAGAAAGTATTATTTTTCTAGAACAACCTGGTAACTTAAATGCAGGTACACGAGTCGAGCGAAATACATTACAAAACTCGATCCAGCAGCAAATCCAAAACCTCAACAATACACCCAGCAATATCGCATAAAGAAATGCAAATAAAGATAATATCTGTATTAAGGAGTAATTAAGATTAATATCAGTATTGCTACAAGATCTCTCAGAATTGGTCTAATAAATAAAATAAGAATCTCCACACTATTGGTAGACAGAATTCATAAGTTATGCTCAAAGATCAAAAAATACGCGATTTAAGCGATCGCTTTTACTCTCAAGGTGTCTATCCTTGCCCTGTTTGTCGTCACGGAGAAATTACTGGTATGCCTTTAATGGAAACTTTTGCCTGTAATTTTTGTCAACATATTTTTACTACCAACTTTGAAAAACAGATTCTTCAGATGGCTGATAGTCAGCTTCCTTTAAGTTGGCGTTGGAACGGCAAAAGCTGGAAAGGGGTACATAAAGAAGGAACAGAATTAGGTTGGGGTTATATCATTGCAGGATTAATTTTTGTCCTGTTGCCTACATCAATTATTGGTTTAGGTGCTTATTTATTTCCACCTTTACCCGATAGTAGTTTGTATTTGTTACCCTACATCTGGACGGGGTTAACTTTTTTAGCTCATTTAATTTGCCTAATTTGGTTATTACTAGAATACTATCAGTTTCCAGTATTTCTTTATATACAGGCCTTAAGAAGAAGACTTTCTGCTAGCAATTAAAGACTAAATCACAGAGAGGATAGATTTTCTCGCAATGTCAGTAGATGGACAAGTGCGATCGCCCTGTACCAGTCACATAAGTAATAATGACCCAATTTTCTACCAACGTTATTCGAGTTATCGTCTATTTCAGTAAATAAATACTATAAAAATCCCTCAAAATCCTTCTCTTTTTTCTCCCTCAAACCCCAATTAAATTAATTAGTTGCACAAAATCACGAAAACCCGTAAAATTATAAATTGGATAAACAACGGGGCGTAGCGCAGCTTGGTAGCGCACCACTTTGGGGTAGTGGGGGTCGTGGGTTCAAATCCCGCCGCTCCGATAAATGAAACCCTTTTTCTGACTGGGTTGTAGCGATTAAAAGTTAATTGGGCTATTGGGTTATGAAACTTCATTTATAGTT
>JBFRWK010000014.1:0-43756 GCA_051439545.1 Xenococcaceae cyanobacterium
AGGACAATCCAAGGAACAATTAACTGGATTTCTTCTGTAGCTTTTAGTCCCGATGGGACTCAGGTAGTAAGTGGCTCTGAAGATCGAATTGTGAGAGTTTGGTCAGTTAACACGGGAAATTGTCTTATCCTAAGAGGGCATCAAGATGTAGTTCACTCCGTTGCTTTTAGTCCCGATGGTAGTCTGATTGCTAGTAGCAGCATAGACAATACAGTAAAGCTGTGGGACGTTGGCTCAAGAGATGAGATCGAGACTTTCCGAGGACATACAGCACCAGTTTACGCCGTAAAATTTAATCCCAACGGCAGAGTTTTAGCTAGTGGGGGTCACAATCGAAATGTTCTGCTATGGGATGTTAAAACAGCGTCGGTGATTAAAACCTTGCCTGCTCATCATTGCGTTCAGTCTGTGACATTTAGTCCTGACGGAAAACTCTTAGCAGTTGGTGCTTTTGATGCAGTAGTCAAATTGTGGAATCTAGAAACAGAGCAATGTTGCCAAACCTTCAGCGGACATACATATTGGGCTTGGGCAGTGGCTATCAGCCCTGATGGTAGTATTCTAGCCAGTGGTAGCCACGATCGCACGGTGCGGTTGTGGGATATCCGCACGGGGAAATGTCTCCATCTGCTTGAGGGACACTCAGGTTGGATTTGGTCTGTTGCCTTTTCTCCCGACGGTCGCACCTTAGCCAGTGCTAGTAGTGACTGTACCATCAAGCTTTGGGATGTCAGCACGGGAAGTTGTCTTCTTACTCTCAAAGAGCATAACAATTGGGTCATGTCTGTTGCTTTTAGTCCTCAGGGTGATACCTTGGTAAGTGGCAGTTCAGATGAAACAATTAAGTTATGGAATCGAGAAACAGGAATTTGCCAGCAAACCTGGAGAGTCGAACGGTTTTATGAAGGCATGAAGATTAGGGGTGCTACTGGGTTAAGTGAGGCACAGAAAGCAACACTGTGCGCTTTGGGCGCGATCGACCATGAGCTATAATCATCAACAAAAAAATACTAAATTTTGATTAAAGGCATTTCCCGAACCATTTCGTCGATATGTAACATAAGTTAACAATTCCTTATCTTTATTAACCCCTAAATGAGGTTAGATTAGGTAAATATATTTTCAGAATCTGAATTGCTGATTACTAGGTGTTTCTTATTTTTTTTTATTGTTAGAAAGAGGATTTATCGATGTTTCTAGATCCAACTCTAGTTCAAGCAGCCAAAAAAATTTATCGAACTTACTGTCATCTTCACTCTCAGATGACAAAAAGACCTTTTGGTGTAGCTATCAACAAAGAGACCTATAGAGGGCAACTAGTTTTTAGGGAAAAACCCATACTATTGCCAGGAGAATGTTTTGTTAATATCAATCAACTAGAGATGGAAATTTCCTAATAATTAGAACCTAGATTGAATTTATTAACTATTAAGTAGGGTGTGAATTTTTAGTTGTAATCGGGAACGATTGAGTTTGACCATTGCAATTAGAAAATTAGTCACACCTATGGAAATTTTAGTTTCGGGGATCGCTAACTCCCTCGTTTTTGTTTTTGGGGCTTCTATTGGTAGTTTTTTAAATGTTGTTGTCTATCGCTTACCCGCAGGTTTATCGCTAATTTCGCCTCCTTCTCGTTGCCCCCAATGTCTTCATAAACTAGGAAAAACCGAAAATATTCCAGTATTAGGCTGGTTATGGTTAAGAGGGCGTTGTCGTTGGTGTCAAACTTCTATTTCTAGTCGCTACCCTTTAGTCGAAGCAGCAACGGGAATTATCTTTTTGTTGGTGTTTTGGCAGTTTGGTTATAGTCTCTATACCCTTGGCTATTGGACGTTTTTTAGTTGGCTTTTGGCATTATCTTTAATCGATCTCGATACCATGACTCTGCCTGGAGCATTAACTAAATCTGGTTTAGTTTTGGGTTTAATCTTTCAACTAATTATTGGTTGGCACACCGCTTCAGGAAAAGGAATAGCTCAACAACTAATGTTTGGAATTAACGGCGCGGTTTTAGGCATTTGGTTACTCGGAATAATTAGAGTTCTCGGCTCGATCGCTTTGAAACAAGAAGCTATGGGAGTAGGAGATGAAAAATTAATGGCAACTATTGGTGCTTGGTTAGGCTGGAAATATGTCTTAGTGTCGAGTTTTTTAGCTTGTACTGCGGGTAGTATCGTCGGTGGTGGGGCGATGGTACTAGGTATTATTGGTAACAAACAAGCAATGCCTTTTGGTCCTTTTTTGGCTCTAGGTGGAGGATTAACCCTTTTTTGGGGGGAAGCCATTTTATCTGCCTATCAACAATGGTTTTTACCCTAATATTATGTTTTCATATATCTGTTATTGAGTTAGAATTCAAGAGATTTTTTGGCTTCGGTAATTTTACCCATAATATTAATGACAGACAATACTGACATCAGCTATTCTCATCGGGATAAATCTTGGGGCGAGGGACAATTGTACTCAGAGCAAGAAGATATACTAAGTTCCTCTGAAAACAATAATGTACTAGATAAAGAAACTTCCCTAGCTCCTTTTTGGGTTGGTTTATTTTGGGGAGGAATTTTTGCATCTACAGCGGTAATTTCAGCAATTGCAGGAGCGAGTCTGACCCAATTTGACCTAGTATCTAATACTGTTGGCAATCTCTTAGTTGCCTATAATTCCCAAAATTCATTTTTATCATCTGCTTCTACTGAATCTAGCAATATTCCACACCTAACTAGAACAGTTAATTTATTGTTAGTAGGGAGCAACGAATTTGATGATTCTCAACCAGTAACTACTCTATTATTGAAATTTGAGCCTAAAAATAATATCGTCCAGATTACTTCTGTTCCTCAAGAGCGTCAGTTAGAAATTCCTGGTGTGGGTTTGGGAACAATTCAAGAAGCCTACGATCGCGGTGGCATAGAAATGGTAGCCCGAGTAGTTAACAAAACTTTAGATAGTGGAGAAATCGATCGCTATATTCGGGCTACTCCCAAAACATTATCCAAATTAATCGATCTTCTAGGGGGAGTTGAAGTTTTCATTCCTCAAAAGTCTTTTAACAACCAAGCAAAACAGAGTGTTGAATATATTTCAGGCTGGCAGACACTCGATGGCGAGCAGATTGTCACATATTTACTTCAGGATAATCGAGACAATCGATTTGAACAAATTCAACAAAAGCAGATGTTAATTGAAGCCGTGCGTCAACGTTTACACCATCCTAATTTTGCTGCCAATTTAACCGAGACAACTCAAACATTACAAAATTATCTCGATACCGATCTTTCTTTGTTAGAAATGGAATCTTTGTTGAGTTTTCTCCATCAACTAGAGCGGAATGAGGTAGCTGTTAAACTCATGCCTAATGATGAGCTAAAGCAGAAATCTCCTGCGGATAATTTTGTGATTTCTACTGATTCGAGCGATCGCGCCACAGATAGCGAACAGTTAACCTATAGTGGTTATGGATGGCGCAATATTCCTATTGCTATCCAAAATACTACTAACAACCCCGAATTATCTTTACAAGTTTTAGAATATTTAATCGGGCGAGGTTTTTATAATGTTTATCTCGATCGACATCTTTCACTAAAACTAAACGAAACAGAAATTATTGTTCCTGCCAATAATCTAGATGCAGCTAGTCATCTTCAAAAAGTTTTAAGACTAGGTAAATTAGAAATTTTCCCAGTTAATAGTACCAATTCTGAATTAACCGTGCGAATCGGTGAAGATGCTAAGTTTAGGTTTTTAGAGAATAGTTTGATTAAATAATAGATATAGAAGTACAGAAATTCAGAAGTTCAGTAGTCACAGAATCAAAGAATTTCAATTTTTATTTTTCAATTTTTATTTTTTTCTAAAGGGATATCAATTTTGAACAGCGTCAGCTTATCCTGGATAATCACTATAGTAAGCTTACTGGACTTCCTGTACGGGGGATTGGTGAATCACCCTTAGATCTGACTTCAGCAACTTCAGCAACTTTTAGATAAAATGATTTCTCAAATTCTACGACAATTACGACAATTAGGTATTTTGGCGACTATTCTTTTGCTGGCAATATTGGGATTATTATTATCCGCTCCTACTGTTATGGCTGACGAGAGTTCGGTTAATTACACTTATAGTGAACTCTACGATCGAGATTTTTCTCATAAAGATTTAGCTGGCGCGGTTTTTGCAGCAGCAGATGCTCGTGGTGCAGATTTTAGCGAATCCGATCTAAGTAATTCTATTCTGACTAAAGCGGTTTTTTTGGATGCCAATTTAACAGGAGTGAATTTAACAGGTTCTTTAATGGATCGGGTTAACTTGAATAATGCTAATCTAACTAATGCTATCTTGAGAAAAATAGTCGCCACCAGCACCACTTTTGATGGTGCTAAGATTACTGGGGCTGATTTTTCCGAGGCTTTACTCGATCGCTATCAAACTTATCTCCTCTGTAAAAGAGCCGACGGCGTTAATCCCAAGACTGGTGTTGCTACTAGAGATAGTTTAGGTTGCCACTAAGTACCTCGATTTTTTGTTATGTATTTAACTAGAGCTTATCGCTTACAGCTAATAGCTTAAAACTATCAAAAGCGATCGCTGCTTTGTCGAATCATACAAGAAGTCTATTAAGGAATTAAGTAAATGGTATTAACTCCCTCAACAATGTTACCCCTAGGGACTAAAGCTCCCGATTTTCAATTACCAGATGTAGTTAGTGGCGAAACAATTTCTCTGGCTACTATGATTAGCAAACAAGCTTTATTGGTGATGTTTATCTGTCGTCATTGTCCTTTTGTTAAACATATCCAAAAAGAATTAGCCAATATTGGTAAAGATTATAGCGATCGCTCTTTAGGTATAGTGGCAATTAGTGCTAATGATGCCGAGAAGTATCCCGATGATTCTGCCGATAATCTCAAGCTAATGGCACAAGAATTGGGCTTTAACTTTCCTCTTTGTTATGACGAAACTCAGGATGTAGCCAAAGCTTATACCGCAGCTTGTACCCCAGACTTTTTCTTATTCAATGGCGATCGAGAGTTAGTATATCGCGGTCAATTAGATGCCAGTCGTCCTAGTAATGAGTTGCCAGTAACTGGTAAAGATTTACGTTCGGCGATCGATGCTACTTTAGCAGAACACAAAATCGATTTTGAACAAAAAGCAAGTATTGGTTGTAATATCAAATGGAAACCAGGTAACGAACCAGACTACTTTGGTTGAGAAATAGAACCCGTCGCACTGATGTTGTAGAGACTTATTATAGGAAATCTCTACAACTTACTCTCTCCTTAACTTATCGAAGTAAAATCAGAGATACTAAGATCGCCTGCTTGTACTCCATTTAAGGTAGCCAGAATCTCGTCGTTTTCAGCAATTTTGATCGAGCTATTGTCAGCATTAGCACCAGTCCCCTGAGTAATTGCTATTTGCTCAAAACTGAGACTGCCAAGTAGCCCGACTGAATCTTGACCTACTGTAAAATCGGTAATAGTGTCATTTCCATCTCCAGAAGCTAAAACAAACGTATCTGAACCCAGTCCGCCAGTAAGGATATCGTTACCCCCACCCCCTTGAAGGCGATCGTTTCCATCTCTACCATTGATAACGTTAACCCCTGCATCTCCTGCCAGAGTATCATTATAAGCCGAACCGTCAATGTTCTCGATATTAGTCAGAGTATCTGTACCACCGTCAGTATTGAGAATTGCTTCTGACCATACATCTGCTAACTTATCGTAGCCATTTTGAGTTAGGTGAATGCCGTCGCTAGTAAAATTACTATTATTTAGAGGTGCATTATAGATATCAACAAAAACAACATTATCCCCTTGGGTAGAACGAGGATTAACAATTTCATCCTCGATTCTGCTGCTAAATTCTGCTGTTCTTGCTTCTGTAGTGGAGTTCACCTGACTGGGTATAACAGAAGCAACTAGTACCTTAGTATTAGGGGAGTCGGCGGTAATACGATCGACTAAAGTACCTAATTGGTCGAGGGCATCATTTACACTATCTCCCTTGAGTATGTCGTTAGTTCCAGCCATGAGCAAGACCATATCTGGGTCATCGCTCAAAGCATCTTCGATATTGGTATAGATTCCTGCTTCTGGATCGTTAAGACCTGGATAACCATTGACGTTATCAGTGAGTTGATCGATAGTTAACCCACCTCTTCCTTCATGATTGCGATCGATATTTGATGGCCCATTGGTAGCACTACCGACAAAATCGAGATTAAAACCTTGCTCGATGGCTAAGTCAGTCCATAATTTAGTACGATAGCCACCGTTATTAACGTTATAGGGATATCCTCTTGTGTTAGAATCTCCCAGAGGTAAAATTTTGAATTGTTCATCATCTGAGGTGGTAAATTTACGGCTAGCTACACCCGAACCGAGGTTTACTGTTACTCCCGCAGTATCATAATCATAGCTGACTGTATCTATACCCAAACCACCATCAATTACATTATTTCCCGCTCCTGGTTTAATTACATCATTACCTGCAAGAGCATCGAGCGTATTGTTTTGTGAATTTCCTGCTAAAATATCATCTCCGTCAGTGGCTGTAGTAGAAGTGGGAGGTTGATTATTATTATCCAAGGGAATAAACTCAATATAGTCTACCCTTGCCCATTCTCCTGCATCGGCCGTACCCGTTAAAGTGATGTTGTCACCTTGAGTAATTGCGATATTTTCATCTAAGGTGAATTCGACAAAAGTTTCGCTAGTTGCCCGATCCGCATTCAGATTTCGATCTAAATTGAGGTTATAAGTACTGTTACCAATCTGTGCTGTTAGGCTAGATTGACCATCATTTTCATCATAAAAACCAAGTTTTACCTTGTAATTACCAGTCGCGCCATTAAATTGAGTCGATAGACTACCCTGAGAATTACCAGAGCGGAAAAGACTGACTAATTGCCCATTGGAAGCAACATTATTAGATTCTATGACATAACCATTACCAATAATATCTTCAGCTTCTAAACGAATAGGTTCTCCTTCTGTCGTTACGGGAGTAAACTTGATATAATCTACCCTTGCCCATTCTGCTTGGTCAGATGTCCCCGTAATGTTAATTGTCTCTCCGTTGGCAATTTCGAGATTACTAAAGATTTGCTTTTTAACTAAATTTCCACTGGTGACTCCATCACTACCGAGATTTTGATTTAAACTCAAGTCCGATCGAGCGTCACCAATTTGCACGGCTAAACTTGCCTGTCCATCATTTTCGTCAAAGTAGCCAATTTCAACGTTATAGTTGCCCGTAACTCCAGTAAACTCAGTTACTGCATTACCTTGGTTACTACCACTGCCCCGCAGACTGATTAATTGATTACCAGAAGCAGGACTTTGACCTGATTCTACCAAGTAGTTAGTCAAGTTCATGGTTTCCGCTTCAATGGTAATAGTTTCGCCCAGAGTAACAGTTTCATCAGCAGGAATAAATTCGATAAAATCAACTCTTGCCCATTCCCCAGCAGGATTACTCGCCGTTCCTTTTAGGGTGATAGTTCGATCGGGGTTTAGCTCTACTCCTTTAATAGTGCGAGTTCTGAAACTTTGAGTACTAGCTGCTACATCTCCTGTAGTGTCATTCAAGCTCCAGCTTTCTACAACTACATTATCAATGTTTAATTCTAATTCCCCGATACCATCATTTTCGTCATAATAGCCAACTACAATGTCATATTTTCCCGCTGGAGAGGCAAATTGATAAGAAGCCGTACCCGTTGAACCAGGAATAAAATTACCAGGCTTCGACAGATCGATATACTGTCCTCCTGAAGCAAAATTACCATTTTTGACAAAATAACCATTAAGATTTAGATTTTCAGCTTCGACACGAATTGACGACATTTTCCGCTATTCCTTCTGAATAAAAGTCTGGAAATAAATAATTTTTTTTTATCGATCTCTAGAAAATTTACAGTTCTAGATCGGGGTGATAATAGTATCGATAGATTGTAAATTGTTCGATAATTAATTTTTTGACAATTATCTTATAGTTAGTTCTATCGATCAAAATGCCATAGTTAACTAAAAATTCATTTAAATGTAAAGTAAATTCTTTACATTTTCTTAGTAATAGAAGTAGTCTAATATGAAAATTTACATAAAATATATTTTTTGTATGAATTTTATATGAAGTTTACTATAATTTATATGAATTAGTGGAAAGTACTATGCAAGTTATTCCCGACTTTACTAAATATGGATACCAAATTATTGGAGAATTAGGACGTAATCGTGAAGGGGGACGCATTACCTGGAAAGCGATCGAACTGACAACTAAAAAAGCAGTCGTAATTAAACAGTTTTGTTTTGCGACAGTAGGTTCTAGCTGGTCTGGATATAAGGCTTACGAGAGAGAAATTAAGTTATTACAACAGCTAAACCATTCGGGAATTCCCCGTTATCTAAATAGTTTAGAAACCGATAATGGTTTTTGTTTAATTCAAGAATATAAAGATACCGTATCGCTTCAAGATCAACAAAATTTGTCTTTAGGAGAAATTAAAATAATTATTACTAAAATTTTAGAAATTTTAGTTTATTTACAGCAACAAACACCCCCTATTATCCATTGTGACCTCAAACCAGCCAATATCTTAGTAGACGATCGCCTGAATGTATATTTAGTTGATTTTGGTTTAGCCAGCCATAGTAGTCAAACCCCTGCTGCTAGTAGCATTTTCAAAGGTACACCTGGTTTTATTCCTCCAGAACAAGCCATTGCCCCTAATACTGCCTCAGATTTGTATAGCCTGGGAGTAACAATTATTTGCTTACTAACTGGTAAAACGGCTCTCGATCTTCAGCAGTTAGTTACCCCAAATAATCCCTATCAATTAAAATTTAAACCCCTATTAACCCATCTCAATCCTAAATTTATCCGCTGGCTAAATAAAATGGTACAACCCAAATTGCGCGATCGCTTTAAAAGTGCAAAAGAAGCTTTACTGGCTTTCTCATCTATCAATTTAACCGCTAATTCCGATAAAGATATTTCTCTGTATTCATTATTAACAGAACCAACAGGCAAATTGAATTTTACGGTGGTTGCTTTAACAGCAATGTTTGGCTTATTTGTAGCTTCCGTTTTAGCCATAATTATTGCCATCGATAAAATAGAGTTTTCTATAGTTAATTTGGCGATCGCTATTATTGGTGCAGTGGCGATCGTCATAATCGAAATGGGGATTATCGAGATCGCTATAGTTAGTGAAGTTAGAAAAAAGAAAAGCAAAATCACTGGCATAGCGGTTGCTATTCCCACCTTAGTGGTAATTGTAGCTGGTTTTATTTTGGGTATCCAAGAAGCGATCGCTATTTGTTGCGCTCTTGTGTTAGCACAAACCTTAACTTTTGCCTATTTTTTGCTCGACTATCTGCAATTAAAAGGTTTTAGTAGCCAGAACAACAATTAATCTTAATCTAACAGTCTAAAATTATTACCAATAACACGCTCTTTTTTTCCAACTAAAACAAGCTTTCTACAGCATCGATCGCTTGGCTTATTGCTTGTAAATTAAAAGTATTGCCAAGTTGTTAAGCAAAAAAAAATTTTAAAAGATAGCTAGATTACTGCTATATAGATTATAAATATGATAGTTTAACTATTAAAAAATTTAATATTTTGCAAAATTAACTTCCGCCAAAATATTGGAGGATGATAAATTGGACGAACTAAGAACTGCATTAGAACTGGCAACAGAAGAAGAACTACAGCAAATAACACAAGTTTTATTCTGTCGCCGTTTTAATCCCCTAGATTATTGGCAAACCCCAGAACCGATAGATATTCAAAGTCAAGATTTGCAAACTTGGATAGACTCTCTAGAAAATCGATTTCGCTACTTAGCTGCCGATGGCATGACTGTGCTGCGAGGACGTACCCAAGAATTTAGTTATCGAGATACGGTGATTCAAGTTTGCCGTTATCTAAAAATTCCCTACTCCCAGCAAATGGATACTACAGATATCGAAGCAGAGATATTTTTACACCTAGTAGATAAAGCTTTTAAACGTCTACCAAAAAAAGAAAAGCGTTCTCTTACAGTAAAAATTCAACAATCCCTTTCTAGGTCAAAGCTTCCCGAACCCCTACCCGTACAACTACAACATAATCCTTTAGAAATTCTGATCAAAGATAGTAGCATAGTTGCTGTTAGTTCTTTGCTCAAACAGTGGTTACTCAAGCATATTGCTCGACAATTTGCTCTTCATTTTGCTAGCTATCAAGCAGCAAAGACAGCCGTAGTTAAAGGCGGAGTAGCAGCAGCTGCTAGTTTACAAAATAAATTAGTTTTACAGACAGCTAAAAGAGGTATGACCTCTGCTTTAGCTCGTTATGGCACAGTAAGAACTATATTTAGTTTACTAGGACCTATGATGTGGGGTTATTTTGTGGCGGATCTAGGATGGAAAACAATCTCTACTAACTACAGTCGGATTATTCCCATTATTTTTACCTTAGCTCAAATCCGCCTAACTCGGGGTGAATACTGGGCATCGGCTTATTAAGATCTAGACCTCTCGCTCAAATATTGTCAAACTTAATGTAGGTTAAATAAAGTTTAAAAAAATTACAATTTTAGACTAATTTTGCAAGAGGTTTATTTAGCAAATTGAAAGTTATTATCCTTTATTTATTATAATTTAATCAAATAGAGTGTTTTTTCGTACTCTTTCGTTGCCTCAGCAAAATTATAGATGTCGAGAAGACATAAAAAGCAATAAAGTAAACGCTGATTAATAAAAACTTGGGAATCCAACCCAAACAACCAATAGAGAGAAGCAGCCCGATAAATAATAGACCAATTAATTTATTATTCATCGGACATTTGTGAGTTAATTAGTTTTTACAAATACTTTATATATATATCTATTTTGTCAATCTTTCTACTTTGAGTAACGGATATTTTTTAGTTTCTGTGGGATTTTAGCGATCGAGCCTTTGAGCCATAACTGTTTTTTCCGCCAAAAACCCAAACCTTTGATATTCGGTTGTAAATGTCTCTTTCGAGCGAAAAAGCGATCGATCTCTGTCAAAATAATTTCTAGTTTCTTTACTATATTTTCTCTTCGATACTCAGCCCAAAACGACTCGGGCAAAGATTGCACCTTAAAATCATTTACTACAGCTAAAATCCTCTCGACATCATATTCTAGAGAATAGCCAGCTATTTTATAACAATTAAATCCAGGATCGAGATAGTCAGCTAAAGCACTATTAACACTAGAAAATAGACTACAGCCACAGGCAAGAGCCTCTAAGGGGGGCAAACCAAATCCCTCACTTACTCCCTTCACACCCCAATATTCGGCTGAGTCATAAAGATAAATTTTACTACGGTTAAATAATCCTGCTAAGTCTTCTACATGACTATCTAATAGCTCAACTTTACAGTGCAATTTTAATTGAGGAACTAATTCTGTCAGTAGATAAGTAGAAGATTTTCTAGCTTGCACCAGAATATCGATATCTCTTGTTTGACCTAAATTGTAAAACTCTTCTCCAATTTGATTGGGTAAATAGTAAATTAACGAATTAGGCGATCGCTGCCCCCAATAACCCATTGTATTGCGACTAACAGCAATAATGGGAATATCCGCAGGTAAGTCAAATCCATAACTAGCACTATGGGCATGATAAATAATATTCGCCGAGCCTAATTGTTTAATTAATTTGGGTACATCAAAACCCCAGCTAACCACAAAAATAGATTCTGATAAATTAATATTTGAGAGTAAATCGGCAAGAAAAAGATGATTAGCTTCTTTTTGCCTGTAAGTCACAACTTCAGCAGGACAAATTTGCTTTACCAAATTAAATATTTTTAACTCCGCCCATAACCCACCACCACCAAACTTTCCTGTAGTTCCAGGAAGGAGAAAATATATTTTTCTCATATAGTATATTTTTACTCTTAAGTGAAGAAACTTATGAATTTTAATTACTCATCTGGTTCGATCGTACTAGTCAAACCGTGATTGCGGAGAGTTTCACAATAAAATTCTGCGGGTTCTAAAGCGCAAGTAATTACTAATGCCAAACCATTAGTATGAGCTTCCATCATAATATTTACAGCTTGGGGTTGAGTCATCCCTGCGACTGTTTTCATTAAAGTTTGAACCACATATTCCATCGAATTAAATTCATCATTATGAAGTAATACACGGTAGCGGGGTGCTGGTTTGCGAACCGTAGAAGATGATGGTTTTTCGATAACAGATGTATCAACTGACACTAGTTTTCTCCCTTAAACTTTTGCTTGAAGTTGTTTGCCAGAGAATTAGGACAAACTAATATGCTGTATACAAGATAGGTTTCGCTTAAAGGCTATTAGCTAAAGCTAAAGCATCTCTATGTCTTAGATTTTTACTTTTACTTTAGCTGCTAATAATTAAGCTATATGCTGTCAGGATAACTCAGACCGATGTAAACTGTACAGTAAAAAAGTTAACTTTACTTAATATAATACTATGCAAGAAGCTTCTATTCAAGAGAAGGTTAATCCACCTGGAAATTATTGGAAATGGCGCGGACACTCAATTCATTACGTTCGATCGGGAAAAGAACAGCCTAATAGACCTCCTTTATTGCTCGTTCATGGTTTCGGAGCATCTACAGACCACTGGCGGAAAAATATTGCGCAATTACAACAAGATTTTCAAGTTTGGGCGATCGATCTTTTAGGGTTCGGACGTTCTGCCAAACCTAATTTACAGTACAGTGGCGACTTATGGCGCGACCAACTTCATGATTTTATCACCGAAATCATCCAACAACCTGCGGTACTCGCAGGAAATTCCCTTGGTGGTTACGCCTGTTTATGCGTTGCTGCCCAACGTTCCGATTCCGCCGTAGGTCTAATTTTACTAAATAGTGCCGGACCTTTTACCGATACTCAAACCAAACCCGAAGCTAATTCTTTTCAACAGAGAATTTCTCAATTAATTCGTTCGGTTTTACTACAACCTTGGGCTAGTTATTTACTGTTCCAATATTTGCGCCGTCGCTCGATTATTCGGAAAACTCTCAAACAAGTTTATCTCGACCATAGTGCCGTGACAGATCGATTAGTAGAAGATATTTATCGCCCCTCTTGCGATCGAGGGGCAGCAGAAGTTTTTGCCTCGGTGTTTAAATCGCCTCAAGGAGAAAAAATTGATGTTTTACTTCAAAAAATGACCTGTCCTTTGCTAATGTTATGGGGAGAGAACGATCCTTGGATTGATGCTCGCAGCAGAGGTGATAAATTTCGTCAGTACTACCCCAATCTAACAGAATTTTACCTCAAAGCTGGTCATTGTCCTCACGACGAAATTCCCGAACAGGTCAATAATGCGCTCTATTCCTGGATTATAAACAGAGGGGAAGAAAAAATATAAATCATATTTTTTGTCGATCTTTTTCTCCCTACTCTCCTTAATTATCAATAGCTTCTGAGTATTTATTACTAGTCAGCTAGGTGTCAGTGATGGAGGTTCTTAATTGCCGTGTTCTTCATATTTTGTTACAAAAGAAGAGAATTGTAGCTTGATAAATAACTTTATGATTGGTGGCTTTGCCGGATTTAATCAAAACAACGGTGGTGACTGGGGAGAAAATCTCCTCAACAAAGTTGCGAGTCAAACCATCCGCCACCTATTCACTCGTAGTGAATTAGTTGAAGTCAATGTTCGCTGTCAACCTTCCAGTAAACTATTGCAAGGAACGATCGACAGTTTTAAAATGAATGGTCGCGGATTGGTTATTCGTCGTGAGTTTCGCACCGAAGAGATGTCTTTTGAAACCGATGCAGTCTCCCTAGATTTTGGTTCGGTGATCCAAGGCAAAATTGCTCTCAAACAACCAACTCAGGCGATCGCTCAAGTAAAATTAACAGAAAAGGACATCAACAAGTCTTTTCAAGCGCAGTTGGTGAGAAAACGTTTAGAAAATCTCTCTTTACCTGCTTTGGAATCAATATCAGGACAAGAACCTGTTTCTTTTACAGATATTGAATTGCAACTCTTACCCCAAAATGCCATCAAACTTTTTGCTAAGGCAAGCTGGGGCGATCGTTCTGTTCCTGTTAGCCTTAGTTGTAATTTAGCTATAGAGAGAAGAAAACGCATTCTCTTTAATAATGTTCAATTTGAAGGTGAAGATATTCCCGAAGACTTTAAAGAAGTTTCCCGCCAATTAACTGAAGCTTTGGGAGAAATTCTGAATAATATGGTAGATTTAGACCGTTTTAACCTCGATGGGGTAAAAATGCGCTTAAATCGCTTGGAAACTCAGGGAAAAAATTTACTCTTTAGCGGTTATGCTCAAATTGAAAGAGTGCCTCAAAATGCATAATTCGAGCGGGAAGATTAATTGTTGTTCTAAATAAACAAAAATGTGACAAATTCTTTTTTCTTTTAAAAAGTCATTGCCAAAAAGAACCCGATGATTGGATCAGGGCAATTCTAGGATTGCCCCTCTGACAATTATCGGCTCCGATCTGAACTCTGGCAATATTGGCACTTACTGTTTAAGTAGCTGGTTGAAATAATAAGGGGTCTAATTCTCCTTTAGCATCTAAAGCATGAATATCATCACAACCACCGATATGCCGATCGTTAATAAAAATTTGGGGTACACTTCTTCTACCGTTAGCCCTTTGCGCCATTTTTTCTCTGGCTTCGTTATTGCCATCTATTTTATATTCGGTAAAATTAACTCCTTTCCACCACAAAAGTAGTTTGGCACGAATACAGTAAGGACAAGTTTGCCAAGTATATATTTCTACATTGGCTTTAACTTTGTCTGGGTGACGATTTAAAATAGAATTAAGAAAATCAAGCATTTTATTATCGATCGATAGTTTTTTCCTTGATTATAGTAATTAAATTAACTTATTTTTAGTAAGAATTCGGGTCGATCGCGAAGTAAACTACTCGACAAATTTCAACTCCTCTAAATTCCAAAATGCCCCTCCCAAAGCAGAATATTGTATAGTTTGAATATCATTACGTACTGCTCCTAAAGCCAAAGGATTGACTAAATAAATAAAGGGAACTTTGTCTTCAACTAAAGCTTGAATTTCTGCATAAATCGCTTTACGTTTTTCTGGGTCTAATTCTCTCGCCCCTTTAATAAAAAGCTGACCGATTTCTTCTTCCCAAGGGTCTACTTTTCTGCCTTCAAGGGGTTTTTGTCCAGCCTGAGGCTTTTGATTAAACATATGTAAATTACCATCAGGAAACCAAATATTAGCTCCACTATTAGGTTCATTACCGCCAGTAAAACCAAGCAAAACACATTCCCATTCAAGAGAGTTACTCAACCTATCTACAACAACATTAAAAGCAAGAGGACTAAAATCTACTTTGATGCCAATTTTGCTTAAATCTTCGGCAATTTGCGAACCCATTGCCTCTCTGATTTTATTACCAGAATTAGTAATTAATCTAAAGTTTACTCGATTGCCTCGATCGTCAATTAATTGTTGTCTATTGTTGTATCTAAATCCAGCTTCAGTAAGTAACTGCTTAGCTTTTTCTGGGTCATAGTCATATCCTTTTAAACCCTCATAATAAAAAGGAGACTGCACCGAAACAAAAGACGTTTGCTGTTGTCCTAAACCTCGATAAATATTATTAACCATTCTTTCTCGATCGATCCCATACGCAACAGCTTGTCTAAACTTAAGATTGTTAAACCAACGAGACTTAATGGGATCGACTAAAGGCTTACCATCTCTCGAACCTGTATTTAGATTAAAAGTAATATAATTTGTACCATAGTCGGGACCACCATTATATATAGTAAAATTGCCTCGGTCTTCTTCTCTTTTTAAGAGGGAAAAATATTCAGGAGAAACAGAAACAGAATCTAAACTACCCGAACGAAACTGAAGCAGTGAAGTATCTGTAGATTCGACAATTTCCCAAACTACTCTGTCAATATAAGGTAAGCGATCTCCTGCTTCTTGTTCCCAGTAATAAGGATTCTTTTCAAAGACTACTCGTTCACTAGTAGCATAATTTTTGAGTTTATAAGCATTGCTAGCAGGAATTTTTTCTGCTGGAGTATCTACAGACCAAGTAGACAGAAAAAGTAAATTGCCATCGCGATCTTTCTTTTCTACTGTTTCTTTTAGTATATGAGCGGGTAAAATTCCCGTGCCAGTAGTACCTAAAAACGGTGCAAAAGGTTCGGGTAAAGTAAATTCTATTTGCAAATCATTGAGTTTGCGTACCTTGGGTAAGGCTCTACTTTGACCAATACGCAAAACATCCCTCATTCCCGTAGGAATAGCTTCGTTAAAATAAAGTTGATTATAGGTAAAATCTACATCGTCAGCCGTTAGAGGATGACCATCAGACCATTTTAATCCCTCTTTGAGGGTAAATACTATCCGTAGTTTATCTTCTGAAATTTCCCACGATTTAGCTAAAGCTGGCTTAATTTCGCCAGTAAAAGGATTCTGTTCTGTTAGTCCCGCAAAAATCATCCCCCCAATACTACTACTAGTAGCATCTTGAGCAATCACGGGATTAAAAGTTTTAGGCCCTTCTAAAATCGCTTGTACTAGTTGAGGTGGTTGACTAGCATCGGATTTGAGAATGGCTGGATTACAACCCTTAATAGTTATAGCAGTAATCAAAACTAGAGCGAGGGACAGTAATCTTTTTATCGATGAACTTTTTCGGATTAATTTCAGCAATTTAGAGAAAGAGTAGAAGTAGGTAGACAAATGCAAAATCGATCGATCCTTTACTTAAATCATGGAGCTATTTATACTTTATCTCGATGAATTAACCAACGGAAAAGATCCTGCACAAGTTTGCTTTAGAGCTTATGGTAAAAATACTAATATGGAGTTGTCTACCTAGTAAGAGCGATCGTGGCAACTTAAAATATTATACTGACGTATAAAAAACGTTAGTACTGACCATCTCGACGACCCAATTCATATATAGCACAACCCATACAGGTCACAATCCCCGTACTAATTGCCCAACTGCCACCCAAACTAACTTCCAATAGCCAATTACAAACAATTCCTAAAATTAGAAAAGGAATGATGCTAAATACAGAAGCATAAAAAGCATTTTGTGATTCTCTAGCAGGACGAGTTGCTTCAAACTCCTCTAGAGAAGTATAGAGCGATCGCTCGGCGAAATTAAACCATCTTGCTAATTGCTCGGTAATCCAGTCTTTAAAGGATGATAAACCTAGATAAAGAGCTAATGCCCATAAACAGGCACCAGAAATCGTTGCTGTATCTAGCTCAATCTGAAAAGGTAATATTTCTATTTGCATTAGGTTAATCTTGATTTTAAATATTTTATACAAATAAATGCATAAATAAGCAAATTGTGTACGTATAATTTCCTGTATTTGTACCCGATTTATATCTTGCTGGAAAGATAATTAAACTATATATTAGTATTATTCATAAGATTATTTTACTGTTTGAGCAAATCAATCTCAGTCGTTTTATCGAGATTTTTACTATTACCAATTGAAGTATTCCGTGGATTTTCGGATTAATAAAAATAGAGACTATTGTTTAATTAATCAGCGATCTAACACTCCTCTCAATTAACGAACACATGATGATTACCTATCGAAGAGTAAAGCAAAACCGCCTAATCTTACTTGCTGTTTTAGTTCTATGTATTTGTATCGGATTAGGTGGAGTAAAGCCAAAACAACTTCAAGCCCAGGGTAACCCCGAGAAACAACTAGCTCAATCTCAACAAATAGCTACTAATGCTTGGCAACAGGGTTCATTTCCAGTAGAAGATTTTCAGTCTTATACATCTGGTTTTGGTTATCGTCTTTCTCCTGTAACTGGAGAAAAGCAATTTCATAACGGGTTGGATATGGCTGCACCGATGGGTAGTTATGTTCGTAATTGGTGGACGGGTAAAGTTATCGAAGTCTCGGACAATACAGCCTGTGGCACTTCAGTTATTGTTGAATCTGGGGGTTGGCGACACGCTTACTGCCATTTAGAGGGTCATGTAGAGAAAGCAGCCAAAGGTCGTTATATGATCGATCGCAGTGGTGGTATTCAGATTTGGCAGGGTCAAGAAATACCAGTCGGGATGAGAATTGGTCGGATTGGAATGACTGGTCGCACTACAGGGCCTCATTTACATTGGACTCTCAAGTTTAATGGTAGTTATGTAGACCCTGCTTTGGTTTTACAAGAAATGTTCAAACAACAAGCAATGGTAGATGGAAATCTAGCTAGTTAGGTATGAAGTTGACTAGAGATTTAAGCAATAAAGATTTAAAAGCGATCGCGCTTATCTTGATAAAATTATTCTCTTTGAGGATAAGTACGCCATAACTCAATGCCTTCTGGTAACTGTCTCAAACTTTGATAATTACCATTACCTAAGATTAAATGATCTAAAAGAGGAATATCTAAATATTCTGCTCCTTGTAACAATTGTTCGGTTAAATTTATATCTGCTTGAGAAGGTTCTAAATTTCCCGAAGGATGATTATGTGCCACAATTAGCTTTGTTGCTCCCTGTCTTATAGTTTCCCGAAAAATCTCGCGGGGATGAACAACTGTCTCAGTAGCCGTCCCAATAGTAATAATTTGCGTACCAATTAAACAGTTTTTGACATCTAACATCAGTACTGCAAACTTTTCTTGTTTTTGCCACATCAAGTCATGACTCAAAGCTGCTGCTGCTGCTGCGGGATTGTCCATTGATGCTTTTTCATGAGGGCGAAATTGGAAAGTGCGTTTACCCAATTCTACGGCTGCTACGATGGTAGTGGCTTTGGCTGGGCCAATACCAGGGATTTTCATTAACTCATTAGGATTGACATCTCGTAATACATCTAAAGGATCTCTCTTGTGTTGACCGAGTTGTTGTAAGATGTATTGTCCTAAACCGATCGCCGATAACTTGCCTTTCCCTTGACCTGTACCCAGTAAAATTGCAATTAGCTCTGCTGAAGTAAGATTTCTAGCACCTAAAGTAAGTAATCTTTCGCGAGGTCGTTCACTGGTAGGGATATCGGCAATTCTGAGGCTATAGGTCATCTAGAGCATTTCTTGTCATATTCAAGCTCTTTTATAGCTGCTTGTCCTTTCTCTTGGCAAGTTTTAGTGTTGCAGAAAAAGGGCGATCGCGATCGCACATTCCCCTAAAAATCATTTAGCGATCGAGATAATCTCTAGAAAGAAAAAAATAGATTATTTTGAAGCTGAATTCATGCCGAATTGAACAGACACTACAGCAGTAATATCTTTTTCTAGGGACGAAGTATCATAAATACCGTAATCACTCACGTCTGTTGAGTTACGGGCTGTAATTTGAAATACCCCTGTCTTGGCACTTCTAATTGCCCCTACTCGGTTATCAGTACTATTCGCGATCGCCTCAGCCCTAGCTTTTGCATCTTTAGTTGCCTCCGCTATCATTTCGACTCGTAGTTGACTTAATTTAGTGTACAAATATTGAGGAGGTTCGGAAACTAGATTAATCCCTTCGTTAATTAGCTCATTTGCTTGCTGAGATAATTCAGCATATCTTTGTACTTCATCCGAACGAATCTCTAATTCTTGACTGAGACGATGAGCCAATATATTACCCGTTTCACGACCATTTACCGAAAGTTCTGGAATAGAATAGCTGCGAATTGCTTTCAAAGTAATGGCATTATTAGGCACTTGTTGTTCTTTTAAATAAGCTTGTAGTACTTCTTGCTGACGTTTGAGGTTTTGGTATGCAGCTTTAGCTGTTGGCTCTTGGCTAGATATAGAAAAGCGTAAAATAATATAGTCTGACTGAATGGGTTTTTTAGCAGAACCAGTTACAACCAGAACATCATTGGCTTGTTTAAATTCTTCGATAGCCTTGGCAAAAATAAAAGAACTGACTACAAAGGAAAAAGATAATACAGCTAATCCAGCGAATAATTGGGGAAAATGCTCTCGTAGGGAAACTGTTTTCATCTGCTTTCCTCCGCAAAAAATTACTTTAGCTTGAGTTTTATGACGATTTCAAGATAATCTAAGTTCCAAACTAAAAAAATCAAGCCTTCCCGATCTGGGGAGGCTCAATTAAATTGAAATTACTTCAAAAGCAAATTCTTAAACTTTAAAAACTTAGTAACGGCTAGCTCCAGGCTTGTAAACAATGAAACTAACAGTTTGGCATTGTCTGATGTTATCAAATCCAACTACGCGAATATAACAATCAGAGTATTCAGAACGACATTCACGGATTTCGTTAAGTACATCTTGCGCATTTCTGGCATTGAACAGAGGTAATTTCCACAAAGTCCAGTGGTGAAGCTCGGGAGTGGGGTCTTTTTCAAACTCAACTCCAGGAATAAAACCTTGATCGATCATATATTCGATCTGTCTGGCAATTTGCTGATCGCTTAAAGGAGGTAAGAAAGAAAGGGTTTCATAACGACGCTCTTTAGGTAAAGTCTTCATCTGCTTATTTTCCTATGTGCTATGGGTCAAAATTAGTTTGGTTAGAAGAGTCATCTGCGTTTAATTCTGACTCTGTATTAGTAGTTTCAGGATTGGTTGTAGAACTTGAGGTTTGGGACTGAGTAAGACGTTCCAATAATTTACGACGGTGTTCTATATTTGCCTGACTAATTCCAGTACTTACCATTTCGGGCAGAAAATCTAACACTTGTTTGGCTATCTCTTCTCTAACTGTAAGAATTCGCAGTAATAACTCTTTATTCTCTGTCATTAAACCATCAAGATAAGCTTCTCCATCCTGAATTTTGGCGCGATCGGAATAGTGACTTAGCCAAATTGATTGAGAGGGATTGGTTTCTCTGAGTTGATTGATAATAGTACGTACTGCTTGATAAGTCAGGTAACTCTGAAGAACCTTTGCCGTATCTTTTGCAATTTGTTTTGGATACATTAATACCTACCTGTCCTGACTCAGTTATATAGCGATTAGCTATCAAATTTAACCAGATAAAACTGTTCACTGTTAACTAATCGCTTTTTACTGAATTTAGAGAGTATCCATTGCCTCAAATTCAAATTTGATTTCTTTCCAAAGTTCGCAAGCAGCAGCTAGTTCGGGACTCCAACGAGCAGCTTCACGAATTACTTCGTTACCTTCACGAGCCAAAGAACGACCTTCGTTACGAGCTTGGATACAAGCTTCTAAAGCTACGCGGTTAGCAGTCGCACCAGGAGCATTACCCCAAGGGTGTCCTAAAGTACCACCACCAAACTGTAAGCAAGAATCATCACCAAAGATTTCTACTAATGCTGGCATATGCCATACGTGAATACCACCAGAAGCTACAGGCATAACTCCACCCATAGAAGCATAGTCTTGAGTAAAGAAAATACCGCGAGAACGATCTTCTTCTACATAGTCTTCACGCATTAGGTCAACAAAGCCCATAGTGATGCCTCGTTCACCTTCCAACTTACCAACAACTGTACCAGAGTGTAAATGGTCGCCACCAGATAAGCGCAGACATTTAGCCAAGACACGGAAGTGGATACCATGATTTCTTTGACGATCGATTACGGCGTGCATCGCACGGTGGATGTGTAGTAATAAACCGTTATCACGACAGTACTTAGACAAAGTGGTATTAGCTGTAAAACCACCAGTTAAGAAGTCATGCATGATGATGGGCGTGCCAATTTCTTTGGCGAATTCAGCCCGTTTGAGCATCTCTTCACAAGTACCAGCAGTAACGTTGAGGTAGTGACCTTTGATTTCGTTAGTTTCTGCTTGTGATTTTTCGATCGCCTCTTGCACGAAGAGGAAGCGATCGCGCCAACGCATGAAAGGCTGAGAATTAATATTTTCGTCGTCTTTAGTGAAGTCTAAACCACCACGAAGACATTCATAAACTGCACGACCGTAGTTTTTAGCAGAAAGACCTAGTTTGGGCTTAATGGTACAACCTAGTAAAGGACGGCCATATTTGTTTAACTTGTCTCTTTCTACAGTAATACCGTGAGGTGGTCCTGGGAAAGTTTTAATTAATGCAACAGGAAAACGAATATCTTCTAAACGTAAGGCACGTAGAGCTTTAAACCCAAAAACGTTACCTACTAAAGAAGTCAAAACGTTAGTAACAGAACCTTCTTCAAATAAGTCTAAAGGATAAGCAACAAAACAGAAATACTGGTTATCTTCTCCTGGCACTGGTTCAACGTCATAACAACGTCCTTTATATCGATCGAGATCGGTTAAACCATCAGTCCATACAGTTGTCCAAGTACCAGTAGATGATTCAGCAGCTACCGCAGCAGCAGCCTCTTCTGGAGGAACACCAGGTTGAGGAGACATACGGAAGCAAGCGAGTAAGTCTGTATCTTTGGGGGTATAGTCGGGGGTGTAATAAGTCAGGCGATAGTCTTGTACACCTGCCTTAAAGCCAGCGGATGTTTTGGTTGCCATTGGGTCATTCCTCCATAATTAAAACGCTTAACTTTTCCTCTGTAGAGTCTATTTTTTCTGACTCTTAATTGTGGAAGAGAAAAATCTATTAAATAAGATATTTCACTATTAAAAACTCTGTCAGTTAATACTCAGATTAACTATCTTTTACAGGTTCTTATCTTAACACAATTTTTATTTTTATAATACTAAAATATCTTAATTTTTAGTTTTTTTTGATTGTGATTTTTTTTGAGTTATATTAATTCCGCTAATGATTCCTATTTCTTCGTGATTAAAGACAAATTAAGAATTATTAATTGATTTTTTTTCACTATTTTAAGCCTATTTATCTAGGTATAAATACCTGTTTTATTCCCATGGTCATTTCTCTTAATTTCCAGAGCTTTAGTGGTGGTGACTGCTAGCTGTCATTCATTAATTTGTCTATAAACACAAGGGTGTTTACCTATTTTTTATCTAGAATGACTTATAAAGGTAAAACTTATATAAACTCAACAAAAATTCCGATCTAAGCTCTAACCATTGATAATTTTAAACAAATACAAGTTCTCAAAAAGGTTAGGCATTAAATTGACAATTTCGTCAACTTTTAATTAATTTAAACTCTTTTTAAGACTATTTAAGCTCAAAATTTATTGGCTTTAATTTGCGATAAAATTTTGCCATTATTTTGAAATTAAAACTCTAATATTTCTCTTCAATTTTATCTATTTGGGTTTATTTTGTGATGAATTCGAGTCTAAAGATTGGTAGTGAGGAAAAAGAGTAAGTAAAAGTTGATTAATATAGACTTTCCCCACAACCGAATTAGCCTTTCGAGCGGATTGAGAATTATTTTTTTCCTCGGTAACCTTGACTTTTTGAGTTTCGGTTATTTCTGGTTCTACTGATTTAGAATTTGTTTTTGTAGAATTAACTTCTGTTGTCTCGGGTATAGGTTGAGAATCAGCTTTGACTTCTGGTTTAAATTCGTTTTGTTGCTTATCTTTATTAGGTGATGATGGTATGGTTGTGTTTGGAAGTTCATGATGATTATCTTGGACTTCTGACAAATCGTAAGCACGAGAATTATCACCAATTAAAGAACCTGGAGCTATTACTGCCATTGGTTCGACTGAACTATTAAATATAGTAGTTGCCGTGCCTATACAAGCATTACTACCAATTGAACTAGCACCAATAATTAATACTCCTGCTCCTAAGGTTGCACCATTAGCTATTTCAATCTCACCTTGAGAAGCATTAAGAATCGTTCCCATACCGAGAGAAACCTCAGCACCAATAACAATCCGACTATTAGGTCCAGCTTGTAATACAACTCCAGGTGCTAATGTTGCAGTGGGATGAATCGTGACATCGCCATTTATATATACATCTTTATTACTAACAGGTTGCAAAGGCGGTAAATACATATTTCTTCATAATCATCAAGGAAAATGGGAAAGCTAAAGCAGTAGTTAGTTAGGGCTGGTAGCTATTTACTTGCTAAAGCTATTCCCTTGTCCTCTGGGTAAGGTGATAAATGTTAGTGCAACCTGGATAATGCCATTTTAGGGACGCTGAATAATAGTTTCTGATACCCTACGTTTAGCATTAGGATCGATTCCAATTATGCGTACATATTCACCTTCATGTTCGGCCAAACAAACTTCTAAAGCGGAAATTACGTCTAATTCGTGACCACTTTCTACAGGAGAACAACTTTGCCAAGATTTAGTTTTAAAACGACGTTTGCTAGCGTGTTCTGCACCGATTTTGTATCCTGCAGATAGCAGAGAGCGTATTTCTGCTAAAGCTTCCTCATTCAGATGACTATGGCTATATTCATTGCTATAGCGATGGCTTGTGCCATTCCCGTTACTATAATTGGGTTGGCTGCTATTACTGCTATTACTAGTGGTTACCGAGTTAGTTTTCGCAGCAGGAGTATCTCCAGGTCTTTGAATAATAGTTTCTGATACCCTACGTTTAGCTCCAGTATCGATTCCAATCATCCGAACGTATTCGCCAGCGTGTTCTTCCAGACAAGCTTCTAAAGCGGAAATTACTTCTGGTTCGCGGTTACTATCTATGGGAGAACAACTTTGCCAAGATTTAGTTTTAAAACGGCGTTTGCTAGCGTGTTCTGTTCCAATTTTATAGCCTCCAGCTAGAAGAGAACGAATTTCTTGGAGAGTATCGGGATTCAAATTACCTCGAACATCTCTGCTGTAGCCATTTCCATTACTACTATAGTTAGAGGAAGCTCTACCAGAAGACTCGACTTGCCTGTCTCCAGGTCGTTGAATAATAATTTGGGTGAGCCTTTTTTTGAGATTGGGATCGACACCAATAAGACGAATATATTCTCCTGGATATTCCGCTAAAGCTGACTCTACGCTACTAATTACTTGGCTTTCGCTACCACCCACCTGCTCGACGGTAAGCCAAGATTTAGTTTTGAAACGACGTTTGCTCGCGTGTTCTATGCCAATGTTGCAACCTTGCTTCAAAAGTGACTGTATTTGCTGAACTACCTCAGAACTTAGACCACTACTTGTAGGACTATTGTAGTTAGAACTGCGATTTCTACTTCTGCCGCCATTGCTATGACGAATGTTATTTTTAGCCGTAGATGTGGTAATACCGTTGTTTAAAGCATCTTCGGGACGCTGAACGATAATTTCTGATAGTCTTCTTTTAGCACTAGGATCGACGCCAATAACTCTAACGTATTCTCCTTGATGTTGTCCCAAGATAGATTCCAATTCAGCCATTACTTGGTTTTCTCTACCAGCAATTTGACCAGCACTTAGCCAAGATTTAGTTTTGAAACGGCGTTTATTGGCGTACTCTGTACTAATGGTACAACCCTGAGACAGGAGCGAACTTATTTGCGCTCTGATGTCTGAACTTAAACTCATATTTCCTACCGAATTTGTATAAGTATTTTTCTGACTTACTTTTGCTGCCAAAGATTCCCCTGTTCGGGTTTGCTCTTGAGTAAGTTGTTCTTGATTTTTAGTAACATTGGTAACACAAGCGGTATCCTCGGCACAGCGATAGCCAGCCAGTAAAGCTTCATTGACTTCCACTACATGATGGGCAAAAGAGCGATCGCTATCTGTTACGTCAGGCAAACGATTTGCTTGCTGCTGATTGACAATTACTGCTCCTGAGGGAATGTATTTTCCTGGGGGAATTTCTACATCCTGAATCAGAACGTGCATCATGACAATACAGCCATCTCCAACTTTGGCATTAAATACTGTAGACCTGAAGCCAATAAAGCATTCATCGCCTACAAAAGCTGGCCCATGGATTAAGGCCATATGAGTAATACAAGTGTTTTTGCCTATCCAAACAGAATAGTCTTTGCCGTCTCCGCCCGTTACTCGCCCCTTCTCTAAACCATGTATAACTACCCCGTCTTGAATATTAGTATTTTCACCAATGTAGAATGGTGTACCTTCGTCTGCTCTAATCGAGCTACCAGGGGCGATAAAGACATTAGCACCTACTCGAACATCTCCAATCAATCTGGAGAATGAATGAACATAGGCACTACTGTCTACTTGCGGTTCAGCTAAATTACTTGACCAAGGAGTCGGGGGAGCCGCTTTGGTGCGGACTGCCATTTTCTCAGTTCCTCCTACATTAGATAAGTCATTGTTTGTTGATAATTATTTCAACTATTGCTTAATCGATTTTTGGCTGTCTATAGTTTTAAATACTTACGTTCTACGCTCTGCTATCTTTTTACTATAGAGGGATTGATTATCGACGGTTACTGTATCTATTATTCCTACAATCATGGCATCCAAGGGTCGATGTTCTTTCCCGCTTTCTGTACGAGCAGCTCCACCTCTACTCACCAAAACCCATTCATTAATACCAGCACCAACTGTGTCACCAGCGACTTCGTATTTAGGGAGGGGTTGACCTTGCTCGTCAATAAATTGCACTAGCAATAATTTTACCCCTGTCATACTAGGAGTTTTATGGGTGCTAACAACAGTACCGCGAACTTTTGCAATTTGCATTTACCTAGCTAGGACTTTTATTTATGGTCGTCTCAATGGTTGGGGGTTAACACTTTCACGAAATTGTTCTACTGCCTCAGTATAGCGAATTGGCAGTACGTACTCTAAATTTTCATGGGGTCGCGCAATAATGTGGTGAGACAAGACCTGACCGCCATTAACCCGCCTCACATTTTCTATACCAGCAGATACAGAAGCTTGAACCTCAGAAACATCTCCTCTGACAATTACGGTAACTCTACCAGTACCGATTTTTTCGTAACCAACGAGGGTAACTCTTGCTGCTTTGACCATCGCATCCGCAGCTTCTACTACTGCTGGAAAACCCAAGGTTTCTACCATTCCTACTGCAATTGACATCTAAACTCTACTCCTTAGTTATGACCAATACATAAATGCTTTATTACTCTTGAGTTCTGATAATTTTCTCAAAAGTAGCTTGAGCCATGGCTTTTGTGTCGCCAATAATAATTCAGCTAAAAGATAACTAAATTTTGCTTGATTTAATACGTTCGGAACTGCTCTACTTCTTCTGTATAACGAATTGGTAGTACGTATTCCAAGTTTTCATGAGGACGAGCAATAATGTGAGTCGATAACACTTCTCCACCATTTACTCTGTTAGCTGCTTCAATTCCAGCAGATACAGAAGCTTGAACCTCAGAAACATCCCCTCTAACAATTACCGTGACTCGACCAGTACCGATTTTTTCATAACCGACAAGAGTAACCCGTGCTGCTTTAACCATAGCATCAGCAGCTTCCACTACCGCAGGAAACCCCAGGGTTTCAATCATTCCTACTGCAATCGGCATATTCTTATTCCTCCCTATTTCCCGTCAAAATTTATGACTAAATTGTGAAACTAAATTATTTTTATCTAGACTGATAAACTTAGCCAATTACTTCAAGTCTTAGTGTCAAGTAGTTTACTTTTTCCTTAAGGTCAACTGGCTTGTAGTTACAGCAGCAAGTCGATCCGCTACTGCTTTTTTGCCAACGTAAAGCTTGTATAATTAATAACCTCCAAGCAAAAGTAAGCTGACAAAAGTTCGAGCGAGACTAACTAACTTATCAACCTATAAACAAGCATAAATAACCTTGTACCCTTTGACAATATAAAACATTATTATATTTTTTAATTTTATAGTTAATAAAAATTAATACCTATTTTCTGTCTTGAGGAATAGTAGGCTGGCTATTATCTAATTTATCGAAACGGTGGTAGTGTTTTATAATTTCTTTATTACAATTACTTCAACCGAATCAACTAAACTCAAAATAATCCAAGAGCGTCTTAGAGCTAGTTGGGCAATTCTCCAAAAGGAGCAAGAGTATAACTAGAGTAAAAGAGACTTTTACTGGTTTTAAGTTGAGTTTAAGATGTTGAAATTGGAAATCTTTTTGGCGAATTTCCTCGGGGGAAAAATTAATTAGTTTAATTATTAAGGAGAAAACTGAGTAAGATTCATTTGAGCAATAATCAATAATTAAATCGATAAAAAAAGGCTATTATTACCAAGAAATTTAGCATCTTAATATAAGTAAATTTTGTCAACTTTATAAATTATCAGGCAGTTTTAATGACTGACTACCTTTTTCAAACTACATGGATTATTCCTATATACGGCTTGCTGGGGGCGATTTTAACATTGCCTTGGTCTTTAGGGATAATTCGTAAAACAGGGCCAAAACCAGCAGCATACATCAATATATTAATGACAGCGATCGCTTTTATCCATGGTTCGATAATCTTTAATCTTATTTGGACAAAACCAACGCAACAGTTAATATTCAATTGGCTAACGGTTGCAGATTTAAATTTAACTTTAGCGATCGAATTATCTCCAGTTAGTTTAGGAGCATTACAGTTAGTTACGGGAATTAGCTTACTGGTACAGATTTATGCACTAGGCTATATGGAAAAAGATTGGTCGTTAGCTCGCTTCTTCGGTTTGATGGGATTTTTTGAGGCAGCATTAGGGGGTATTGCCATAAGTGATTCTTTACTACTTACTTATGGGTTACTAGAATTACTAACTCTATCTACCTATTTATTAGTTGGTTTTTGGTATGCCCAACCTTTAGTAGTTACTGCTGCTCGTGATGCTTTTTTAACAAAACGGGTAGGAGACATAATCTTATTAGCCGGAATAGTAGCTCTTTCTGCTGATGGAGCAGGTTTAAACTTCTCTCAGCTAGCAAAATGGGCAGATACATCTCCTGTAGAACCAATTACTGCAACTTTAATCGGTATCGCCTTAATTGCTGGGCCAACAGGAAAATGCGCTCAGTTTCCCTTAAATCTTTGGTTAGATGAAGCAATGGAAGGCCCTAACCCCGCAGGAATCATGCGGAATTCCATTGTGGTATCGGCAGGAGCATATGTATTGATTAAACTTCAACCTGTTTTTACCCTTTCTCCTGTATCGTCGGATATTTTAATCATTCTGGGGACTATCACGGCCGTGGGTACATCCCTAATGGCGATCGCTCAAATTGATATTAAGCGAACTTTATCTCATTCTACTAGTGCTTATCTGGGTTTAGTTTTTATTGCTGTAGGTCTAGGGCAGGTTGATATCGCTTTTTTGCTTCTATTTGTCCATGGCATTGCAAAAGCTTTGCTATTTATGAGTGCGGGGGCGATAATCCTAACTACTAGTAATCAAAATGTAACTGAGATGGGGGGTCTTTGGTCGCGAATGCCTGCAACTACTACTGCGTTTGTTGTTGGTGGTGCAGGATTATTTGGACTTATGCCTATGGGAGTTTTTTGGACATTTCAGCGTTGGTTTAATGGCTCTTGGGATGTAAATTGGTGGTTGCTGGGCATAATTTTATTTGTCAATACCCTTTCGGCACTAAATATCACCCGCTTATTTCGATTAGTTTTCTTGGGCAAACCACAGATGAAAACTCGTCGCGCTCCTGAAGTGCCTTGGCCAATGGCATTTCCCATGGTGGCTTTAGCTATAGTTACTTTACTCGCTCCTACTGCACCAATTCAATGGCCGTTCTGGTTAAGTCCTACTACTCCTTTAAATTTAAGTAATGAATTGATAATTCAATGGGCTACACCTTTAATTATTCTGTCTGGATTTACGGGTGTAATGATTGGTGCAACTATCAAACTGAATAAGGCTTGGGCAAGACCGATTAAAGTTACTTGGAGGTTTTTCCAAGATTTGTTTGCTTACGACTTTTATATTGAAAGACTATATGAATTAACGGTAGTAGCAGCAGTTTCTTCTTTAGCTAAATTAACTTCTTGGGTCGATCGCTACATAGTTGACGGTGTAGTTAATTTGGTTAGTTTAGCCACAATTTTTAGTGGAAATGCCCTCAAGTATAATGTTTCTGGTCAATCTCAGTTTTATATTTTGACGATTTTATTTGGCTTGAGTCTATTACTGTGGTCTGTACTTAATGGGCAATGGTCGGTAGTTGCTAAATATTGGTCATCTCTTCTGAATTAGACAAATAAAGATTCATAAATAGTAGTTTTAGTTAAGGAAAAAACACAAAAAAGATGCTCAGTGTCTTAATCCTAGTACCATTGTTAGGTGCAGTTTTAATCGGACTTTTGCCCCAAAAAAAGCCAGATTCTTTACCCCGCTCGGTTGCCTTAGCAATTGCAGTTACCGTCTTGATTTGGAACATTGTACTAGGTTTTCAATTCGAGCCAAATGCTACCGCTTTTCAATTTACTGAAAATATTGCTTGGATCGAATGGCTTGGATTAAATTATCATCTCGGTATTGATGGACTTTCTTTACCGTTAATATCCTTGAATAGTTTATTAACCGTAATTGCGATCGTCAGTAGTAGTAAGTCTTTAGAGCGAAGCCGATTTTATTATTCTATGCTTTTGCTTTTGAGTGCAGGAGCAGCAGGGGCATTTTTAGCTCAAGATTTACTCTTATTTTTTCTCTTTTACGAGCTAGAGATTGTACCACTTTACTTTTTAATTGCAATTTGGGGTGGTAAAAGAAGAGGCTATGCAGCGATGAAATTTCTGCTATACACTGCATTCTCAGGAATTTTAGTTTTAGCCTCTTTCTTAGGGGTAGTTTGGTTAACAGGAGTTAATAGTTTTGACTATGAGCTTGTAAGGACTCAACATCTAGCAGTTAATAGTCAACTATTGTTGCTTGCCCCTTTGTTAGTAGGTATTTTTATTAAAATCCCCATATTTCCTTTTCATACTTGGTTGCCAGATGCTCACGTAGAAGCTTCTACACCAATTTCTGTACTTTTAGCAGGAGTATTGCTTAAGCTAGGAACTTATGCACTTTTACGTTTTGTCGTGGGTTTATTCCTAGAAGGTTGGGTAATTTTAGCACCTTGGATGGCAATTTTAGCAGGTATTAGTGCCTTGTATGGAGCTTCTTGCGCGATCGCTCAAAAAGATATGAAAAAGGTCGTTGCTTATTCTTCGATCGCCCATATGTCCTATATTTTACTAGCAGCATCAGCCACAACTCGTTTAAGTATTACCGCTGCCGTGTTTCAGATGGTCAGTCACGGTTTAATTTCTGCTTTACTCTTTTTGCTAGTGGGAGTAGTTTATGCCAAAACTGGTACTCGTGATGTAGATTCTCTCAGAGGTTTACTCAATCCAGAAAAAGGTTTACCTGTTACTGGTGGGTTAATGATTCTTGGTGTTATGGCAAGTTCTGGTTTACCAGGAATGGTTGGATTTATCTCAGAATTTTTAGTTTTTCGAGGTAGTTTCCCCATCTTCCCCATTCCCACTCTTTTGTGTCTTTTGGGTACTGGATTAACTGCGGTGTATTTCTTGTTAGTAATTAATAAAGTTTTCTTTGGTCGTTTAACCGAATCTTTAGCTCAATTACCCAAAGTACAATGGGTCGAACATATTCCTGCTTTTGTCTTAATGACTTTAATTATTGCCTTTGGAATTCAGCCTAGTTGGGTAGTTCATTGGAGTGAAACCCAAGCAATAGCCCTGCTGACAGGAAGTTAGCCAAGTCTTTGACTGAATTTGTCCAACTCAAAATATACTCGAATAATTTTAAATCAATTTGATTAGTCGATCGAATTAATTAGCTCCAGAAATACCTTATATGGTTATTACTCAGAAAATTAAACCTTCTAATTCCGCTTTAATTACAGAATATATTCAAAAACTGGAACGAGGAGAAGCTTTACTACAAGATTCTGCCGAAAATTTACTCGAAGTTGTAGGTATTCTTAAAAGCTATGGTGTAGTTTTAGATGCCTACTCAGTTAATCTTTGCTATATTGCCAATACCCAGTTTTTAGTACTCTTTCCTTTCTTCAAATATTTTAATGGGGAAATTAATTCTGGTAAGTTAGCTCGTTACATTTGGCAGGATCGGATTAACTTTGAATACGCAGAATATTGTATGAAAGCTATGTTTTGGCATGGTGGTGGCGGACTAGATGCCTATGTTGATTCTCCTGAATTTTTAGCAGTTGCCAAACAAGTTATTCAAGCTAAGTTTAAGTATAATCCCTTCATGCTAGCTCTAAATAAGCTGTTTCCCGATTTCTTACCCGAACAGATGAGGCAGATGGCTTACTATAGCGGACTGGGACAATTTTGGCGGGTAATGAGCGATATTTTTCTGAGTTTGTCCGATCGCTATGACAAAGGAGAAATTAAATCGATTCGGGATGTAGTGCAGCATATCCTGAATGGTTTAGTTGCTGATGCTGCTCGTCCCATTACTTACGCGGTAACAGTTAGAGGAAAACAGTACGAACTCATTCCTCAATCTGCTGGTATTACCTTCTTAATGGATACAGGTGTTCCCTATGTAGAAGCGATTTTTTTCCGAGGTACACCTTTTCCTGGCACAATTTCTTATAATGCCCAAGCTTATCAAATTCCCTACGATCAAGCTATGTTTAACTATGGGGCTTTGTATGCCGATCCTTTACCTATTGGCAGTGCAGGTATCCCTCCAACATTATTGATGCAAGATATGCGTCATTACTTACCAGATTATTTGAGAGAATATTATCTAAATAAAACTAGAGGGGAGAGCGATTTAAAAGTCAAAATATGTCAGAGTTTTCAGAAGTCCATGTTCTGTGTTACTACCGCAGCAATTAAAGGATTAGCACCCCATCCTCTTGATACTCAAGATGCAGGAGAGCAACAAGAAAATCGCGTTTATTTAACCAACTGGTTAAAACGTTTATTAGAGTCCCAACTAATTACAGTTAATCGTTAGATAGTTAAGTAGTCTGCAATTCTTGCCACTCTTTGTGTAAATATTTTCCCCACTGGGCAGCAAGATTAATATCAGTGAAGGGAATTTGTAACTTTGTTTCTCGATCGACCAAACTAAATTCTAGAGCAGTTTTACCTTTACTAGGAGGATTATCCCAATCAGCAGGGCGATCGCCTACGATTAAAGTAATCTTTTCTACATCCATTAGGGAAAAAGTCTCAATTTCTATTAGCCCTTTGCGTGTTGGTTTTCCCCAAGTTAACTCTTTACCTTTTTTACCTAAAACTGCATAAATGTCATATTTTGCGTTATCAAAATTTTCTGCCCAAAGACGATATTTTTCGACTTTTTGATATTCATTCCAGCCTGCTCTTGCTAACCAAATAAATGTAGCCAGTAAAGGCAGCCATAATAATCCTCTTTCCATAATTTTTACTCATTTAATTTATTTTGAAAAAGTGAACGCAAGCCCTCTCGTTTTACATCAAGGTACTGTTCACATTAAGACTAGTTTCTGGGAGTTTAGCCCCGCAGTTTTTGCAAAATTTAGCATCAGGATCGTGACGAGATAAACTACAATTCAAACACTCTTTTTTAACTGGATTAACAGTTTTTAAAACGTGTTTAATCAATTCACTTAGTTGCCAAGGAATAAATAACACTCCTGTTAAAATCATTAATAATGTCATTGCTCTTCCTATTTCAGACAAAGGTGTAACATCACCATAACCAACAGTGGTCATAGTAACCACTACAAAATAGAAAGCATCAAAAAAGTTTTTTAGACCTCCACTATTAATTTCATGTTCGACTTGATATATTAAGCCAGCATAAACAAAAATCAAAGAAAAAAGTGTCAGAAAAATTTGAACAAAAACAACTCCGTCTTCGGTTTTAATGCCAAATAACTTAGTTTCTACTCGCCAAAATCTAATTATTCTTAAGATCCGAAACCACCTGAAAACACGGAAAAAGCTAAAATCTATTGCTCCTAATAATAAGGGTAAAATAGCAAGTAAATCTATAATTGAAAAGAGACTAAAGAAAAACTTCCGTCTACTAGCAGCAGACCAAAGACGCAAAAAATATTCAATAGTAAAAATAACTAAAATAGTCAGATCGAGAGTACGTAAACTATTAGTTAGTTGAGGAGAGAGAGGATAAGTTTGAGCAACAAATATACCCAAAGAAAGCAGAATTAATCCCAGAATAGTTAAATTAAGAGCTAAACCAAAGTTAGTTTTTATGTCCTCAAGATAAAAAGCAGTTTTCTCGCGTAAAGAAAGCATAAGAAAATCAAAGGCAAGTTAATTAAGAAATTTAGGTCGAGTTTGTTGATTGGTTTGTAGTATCTCTTCTAAATTATCCCAGTTTTCTTCTTCGATTTGTGTAATGATTGCATCTAGACTCTGACGATATTTTAGCAGCGATCGCCTGAGTTCTTGACGGTTATATTTTGCCATCATAATCCCTAACTCTGGATTACCGCCACCAACCCTACTAGTATCGCGAAAACCAGAACTAGCTAAAGATTGAGCTAACTTCAAAACCTCAGAGTCATCTTCTTGCAGACAACTGTGAATTAAACTAGCACTAACCATAACTGGCAAATGAGAAATCCAAGCAACAGCGCGGTCGTGGTCTGTCGCCGAACCAATATAGGGAATTGAAGAGATCGAGATTGCCAATTGTTCTAATTTAGCTACTGATGTTGCTGGAGTGGTTTCTGTGGGGGTAAAAACATAAGCTGCACCAGAAAATAAGTTAGTTTGGGCTGCATCGATACCTCGATCGATATTACCCGCCATGGGATGACCCCCAACAAAATTATGCCAAAGATTGGTACAAGCATCTACTATCGGTTGTTTTACCGAACCTACATCAGTAACAATAGTTGCAGGAGAAAGATAGGGAACGAGTTTAGCTACCGTTGGTGCGATCGCTTCTATCGGAGTACAAACAATAACTATTTCTGTAGTTGCTACAAGACTTAAATCCGTACTTGAATGGTTTACTACACCCTTATCTAACGCAATTTGACAAGTAGACTCTTTACGAGAAACTCCAAAAATTTCATGACCTAGTGCTTTTAAATCCAGTCCTAGAGAACCACCAATTAAACCTAAACCGACAATACCTATTTTCATTAATTCTTAGTTGTTGATTACTAATTACTCTCACCTGGGCGACGCCAATCCATAATATTCCAAGTTGCTGTATCCCAAATAGTCAAATCTAGACCTTCTAAATTATTACTAACTCCGACCACATCAGCCCGATGAATCATCGGTATTACCACTGCATTATTAACTAACATATCGTTCATCTGAATAAATATTTGTTTTCTTTTTTCTGGGTCTAATTCTGTCTTAGACTGTTGCCACAGTTCATCATATTCGGGGTTACAATAACGGGCAGCATTATCCCCCGACCAATTATTCTCTTTTTGAGGAATTTCTTGACAAGTATAGGTTTGCATATAACTAAGGGGATCGGGCATGGGAGTGTACCTAGTAAACATCTGTGTATCTGCATAGAAATGTTCTACCGTATCGGTACTGGCAGGATCGCTAGAAAAGAAAATACTGGCATCAATGCTTTTAAGTTCCACTCCAACACCAATGGACTCCCAACCTTGTTTGATAATTTCTTGGGTTTTTTGACGTAAAGGATTAACCGAAGTTTGAAATAATATATTCATTTCTACTCCGTCTTTATCTCGAATACCATTGCCGTTAGTATCTTGCCAACCAGCTTCATCTAATAAAGCAGCAGCCTTGTCTAGATTAAATTCATAACTAGTGTTAGGGGAAACATACTCTGGTGGTGCAACCAAAAAGTTAGCTGTTGCTTGACCCGTAACTCCGTATAATTGTTCGGCTACAGTATCGCGATCGACTGCTAAAGCCAAGGCCTGACGTACTTTAGTATCTGTCAAAAAAGGATGAGAAAATTCTAAAGTAGACCGATCTCCTTCTTCTGTAGCTTTATTGGGATCGGTATGATTAATTAGAATACGTTCCATTCCCGCACCCAAATTAGACACTACCTTACCTTTTCCTGAATTTGCTAATTGATTTAAGATTGGGGCTTCTACCTGAAGATTGTAGGCAAAATCTGCATCTCCTGTTTGTAAAACAGCACGAGCAGCAGAAGTAGCATCACCACCACCTTTAAGTTCAATTCTTTCAAAAGCTAGTTTTTCTGGAGCGCGAAATTCAGGATTGGGTTCATAGACAACAACATCCCCTGGTTTAAACTCTACCACTCGATAAGGGCCAGTACCTACAGGCACTAGGTTGGCAGGTGCTTGTCTGGCATTCGCCCCATTATACTCTTCAAAGATATGCTTGGCTAAAATTGTTCCATCTGAGCCAACAAAAACAGAAAACCAAGCGGGATTAACCTCTTTGAAATTAATGCGAATTGTGTAATCATCGATCGCGTCAATACTCTCAATTGAGTCATAAATTCCTGCGGTTATTGCACCCACATCGGGATTTGTTGCAAATTCGTAAGTAAAAATAACATCAGCAGCAGTAAAGGGCGTGCCATCAGACCATTTAATTCCTTCTTTCAGTTTCCAGGTAACGGACTTGCCATCAGCAGCTATTAACCCATTTTCTTCAGTAGGTACTTCCGCAGCTAAAATAGGAATTAATTCACTATCGTTATTAAAACTTGCCAAAGGTTCTAAAGTAATCCGACTAGCTTCCCAATCTTTAGAACCATTAGAAAGATGGGGATTAAGAATAGTTGGTGCTTGCCAATAAAGTAATTTGAGTACTTCTTCATTATTATTTTGCGATTGTAGGGATTCATTGCCTGCATTACAGCCAGTCAATAAAGGTAGGCATAAAATAGGTAAAAAAGAAATCAATATTTTTTTAGAAAACACTCGCTTATAATACTCCTAAAATGTTTTTAAGTATGATGGACTAGATTATGACAGTTTTATGTATCGTTTTTGTCTATAAATGAGGAAAAATTCTCATTATTAAATCTAATAAATCATTAATTATTAGCTATTAGTTGTCAACTATTATTTTTATATCGATCGGCTCGACGTATAAATAAAACTCAAACTTTTGCATCGCGGTATTTTTTAAGGTTTTTAAATGAGTAACTGGGACAAAAACTCAATAACAGTTAGTAACTAAAAACACAAAAACCCTTACTTATTTACTTACAGCAGTTTTTAAATCAATAGACTAAGTTTATAATTAAATAGTTTTTAGCAATCGGCGATCGATCCTTCTGGTTTAATTTATACGGTCTACTTAACTGAAAATCGCTGTAAAATCTAACTAACGAAATAATAGCCGAAAATATTTTATTTATTATAAATTAAATTTTAATAATTTTCTAAGAAGAAACAACTTTTTGGTCGAGATATTTAGTAATAACATTTAAAATAGGTTGGGCTTCTAAAGTTTTCTCGACTAATTCAGAACAGCCAACCATTTTAGCTTTAACTCGATCGATCAGGCTAATATTATTAGAAAAAATAACTATAGGTGTATCCCGAAAAGAAGATAATTGTCTTAGTTGAGCGCAAAGTTCGTAACCATTAAGCTCTGGCATCAGCAAATCGATAAAGATAAAATCTGGCTTCAGAGCCAGTAAAACAGCTAAAGCACGTAAAGGCTCTTGCTCTGCTTTAAAATTGTACCCTGCCTCAGTTACTATCTTACCAATAGCCTCACAAACAGAAGTCTGTCGATCGACGCAAGCAATTACTGGTTTCTGTCTTTCTATTGACAAAAACTGGGATAAGTGAGTATTGTCTATCTCAGCATTAGAAAAATAAGATTCTTCTGTTTCTTTTGGGATAGGAATATTGTCTGATTTTCGATCGATAACAATAGGAGTATTAATATCGGGTATTTCAATTAACTGTAAAAACTTCAGTTGAATATATGGCATTAAAGAGCGAGTCATCAAAAGCACATCTTTTTGCTTTTGTATGGCTAAATCTCTGAGAGTATGTTTTCCATCTAATAATCTTGTCAAAGCCTGATAAGTTTTAGCAGAAGTGCGCTCTTTTAATTCTTCTGGCTGTTCGATGATAGGAACTAAATTAGGAGATATGTATTCTAGTTTAGTTTGTTGCCAAGATTGCCATAGTTTCCAGGCTTCAATAATTTGCTGCTCAGAATCAATCATCGCCAATGGTTGAGAAAGATAATTTTCGTCTTGTTTTAGTTGATAGTTTATTTCTTTGGTTTGAGTAATATCAAACAAAACTTCAGTCGTCAGGCTACGAACCATCTTAGTAACCTCTTCCCGACTAATTTTTTCTGCTTCTAACCAAATAGACAATAAAGTATAATCCCAACTAATTTCAATCTCATTGATAGAAAGACTCTCAAGCGCGTTTAATTCTTGTTGTAATCGATAAGCTATTTGTGGTAGATGAGCAACTAGATTTCTGCGCCATCTTCTGGTATTATGAGTTCCGCCTCTAACATATACAATTCTACCCAAGTAAAGGGAAAAAATCCAGGTTCTCTTTTGAATATCCTCAATTATAAGTTGACCGCTAAAACAGTTCTGTTTTAAGCCTTGAAACAACCTGATTTGCTTTGAGGCTACAAAGTCCTTAATAGATATTAGATAAGGATTACTATCGCTACTCATCCTTGCTATTTCTCCACTTATCGTTGTTTGCCTCAAGTTGAATGTAATAATGCGACAATCTTAGCATAAGAAAATTGAGGTTTATTTTACCTACAAGACAAGTCTATCCAGAAAGTTTTTATATTTTACAAATTCGTGTAGCTTAAGGGAAAATTCAAACGTAACAACTTTTGAATAGAGACATTCATCTACTTACTAGCTATGAGGCGATCGATCTATCGTAGGAAGAGTGAAATCTTACAGCAATTAATGCAAAATGCAGGTATTTCCACTGTATCTGAATTAAGTAAGATTGCTAATGTACCTGAGTTACAAATAATTAAACTACAGTACGGGATGATTCTCAAGCTTCCCTTGGAATTTACAATTAATATGGCATCTGCTTTACAGATATCTGTCGATGAGTTTGTGCAAACCTTTACTTTTTCTGCGATAAGTTTGAATCAGGCTGAGGTTCAAGAGCAGCAATCCACCAAGGCATTAGCAGCACTAGAACAAAAATACCAAAATTTGCAAGAACAATTCCAAAAACAGAGGGATTCTTTAGCTTCTCTAGAAACGCTCCAACAAGAATATCAGCGTTTACAGAAACAGCTAGAGGAGCAATCTACATTACTCAACCAAGAATTCCAACAAGAAAGCTTACAAATATTAGAATCTTGGTTGTTACAATGGCCTACAGCCATTGCTATCGTGCAAAAAAATCCTCAATTACCAGCAGAAAGAATATTATCTTTGGTTAAGCCAGTAGAAAAATTAATCCAAAAATGGGGAATCGAAAAAATAGCTGCGGTAGGAGATGAAGTTTCTTATAATCCCCGTCAACATGAATTAATTAAAGGTACGGCAGAAATTGGCGATCTGGTTAAAGTTCGTTATGTTGGTTATCAAAAAGGAGACAGATTACTTTATCGAGCAAAAGTCAGCGCGATCGCGCAATAAGTAATAATTTGCTCAAAAATTAGCTAGAGGATTTAACCAACGAACAATTTCTCGGTTTAGTTGGCATAAGTCCCGAGAAAATTCTTGTTTTAACCATTGTCCCACAGCATCAAAAGGAGTAAAAACATCCCCCATTTGCCATCTAATATCTTGGGATAGCGGGGTCAAATGATTTCCTGGCAGAGTTAGTAATGCAGTCATTTTAGGAAATCTTTGTTCTAAGACAGGATTAAGCTCGCTAGTTTGATCGATATCGTCGTTATTAAATTTAATTAAAAGATTACGACGTACTTGATAGCTATTAAATATTAATTGATTTGTTTCTTCTGGAGAGGGGGTGAATTCTACATCAATAGCCAAAGTAATATTTTTTTGTAATTGTTCGATTAAGGGAATGGCACGACGGACAGGATAATTATTATAAGAAACTAAAATATTACCTGCTCTTTCCACTTTATATATACTACCGATCAACAGATGAATTTTACAGCCTAAACTATGTCCCACACCATAAATAGGTAAGTAGCGTTTGCCTATAGCTTGAGTTTTTTGTAAGCGATCGATAATTGTTTCAAATCGATTTAATACTTCTCTGGCGATCGCACCATGATCTAAAGTATTGAGAAAAGGAGTCGCGACAATAGCATATCCTGCCTGGCTAATTTGTTCTAGTAAAAAACGATAGGTTACTTGGGGAGCAGTAGCCACAAAAGCTCCCCCTAAAAAATGAACAATGCCGATTATTTCTTGACGAGGAAGGTAAACCCAACCCCCCGCAATTTCTTGCCAATCCATTGATAGTTATTGATAATTGTATTTTTAATTGTTTTCTTTCCCTTTACGAGTGTAGCGATGTTTTACTCCAAGAGGAAAGTAATCTCGATTGCCAAAAGGAAGCAAGCTTACTTGAGGTAGTTGATTTTCTGAAGGAACATAATTGGCAAATTCACTATTGAGACGAATTAGTTGAGTATAAATAGACAAAGCGATCGCCTCTTTCATTGCTTCAGTTGCCGTTATGCCTTGGGCTAATTCTACAGTAATAGCCAAATAAGCATTATTGTCTTCGTTTTGTTTTACCTCCATTACAAATTTGCCCGTTACCCAATCTTTAATACTTGGTTGCTCTAAACCCACAATGACATTTTCGGGATAAACATTGGCACCAAAATAGGAAATAGTAAAATCAGAACGACCAAAAATGTAGACAAAGGGAAAAGAGAAAACCTCTTTATTTTCTATAGATTTTAATTGGCTCCAAGGGTCAAATCCCTGGGTTTGCAAAAATGACATCATCTCTCGATCAGAAATGATTCCTCCGCGATCGCCAATATGATAGCGAATTAAAGGAATACCATTATCTCCTGAAAATAATAAAGTACCATCTTGAGTTTCAAAAAACCGACTAGTAGGATCGTACTGTACTAAAGTAGGTAAACGAGATTCTCCAAATAAATTTTTGGCTATATCGGGATTTTCAGCTAAAAAGCGACGAATACATATTGTTAAGGGTGTTTCATTCCCTAAAACTCCTGCGTCTGCCGTGCCATAAAGAGAAGCAGAATCATAATAGCGATCGATCGAACCAATTCTTTCACTAACTAAAGTACGCCATTCCTCACTAAAAACCTCTCCTGCCATAACAAGTTTTACTGAATATTTTGTCCATTGAATTCCCTCTTTTATCCCCGTATCTATTACATCTTTAAGAAAAGGAGGATATCCTAACAACACAACTCGATCGAATAAGGGGGCTAGATCGCGGACAATCCGAAAAATTTCTGCTTTGTTATTGCCAGGAGTAGTAACAGTAATGGGATAGCCTTTAGCAGCCAAATGACGACAACAATTAGTCGTATACATTCCACCTACCCAAGTACCCAGAGTAAAACAAACGATAGCTAAAGTTGTATACTCTTTCGCTTTAAAGCTATAAGCAAAAACTTGTTCAAATCTAGTGGCAATTTGAAACTCATCGCTTAAAAAACGAGGCCAAAATGTCGGTTTTCCCGTCGAACCAGAAGAAACAGCTACTAGATCGCAATTGTCCAATTGTCCGTGGCGACAGAGAAAAGGTAAAGGATATTTATTAATATAGTTAGCCTTGGTAAGTAGAGGTAGCGATTGAAAATCAGCAAAAGTTTCGATCGATTCTGGGTCTATTTGCTGTTCGTCCAAAAATGCTCTATAAGCTGGTACTGTAGCAGCAACTTCTTTAAATAATTCTATAATTGCTTGTTCTGCATTAGTATCTAAAGACTTCTTTAGTTTAGTTTCTAAAGATGTGTTCAGAAAAGTGTGAAAGCTCTTTAGCGATCGCTCTTGTTTGGTTTCCTTCATAGCCCAGATCCAGGGTACGCTTTTTTAGTTGGCTTCGATCCCGCACAACTATTTTGCCATAGCTGAGAGCCGTAAATTGTTTTCTCAGTAAATTGATAAATATTGGCAACTCTTCAGGTAAAATGCTTCCAGATATCTATTAAATTATTAGCTTTCGGAGAGATTCCGTGGATTTATCCCTTATTCCTGCTCAACCAAAACCTGGTTTAATTAATGTTTTAATCGAAATTCCCGCAGGTAGTAAAAATAAATACGAATTTGACAAAGATATGAATGCTTTCGCCCTCGATCGCGTTCTTTTTGCTTCTGTTCAATATCCTTATGATTACGGTTTTGTGCCTAATACTCTAGCCGATGACGGCGATCCCCTCGATGGTATGGTGATTATGGACCAGCCTACTTTCCCTGGATGCGTAATTACTGCTAGACCTATAGGTATGTTAGAAATGATCGATGGTGGCGATCGCGATGAAAAAATTCTTTGCGTTCCTGAAGAAGACCCCCGCTATAAAAATGTATCATCTCTTAAAGACATTGCTGCCCATCGTTTAGATGAAATAGCTGAGTTTTTTAGAACTTACAAAAACCTAGAAAAAAAAGTAACTGAAATTCTTGGTTGGCAGGATGTAGATAAGGTCAAGCCATTGATCGAACAATGCGTTAAAGCTTACAAATAGCTAATTAATTTCAGCTTCGAGCTTACAGTATTAAATATATGAAATTAAGGACGGAAAACTAACTACCCACCGTTCTTAATCTTTATTAAACTATAGAGAAAATTAACGATTATTTAAGATTATGATGATTCAAAAGTCAACCACTCGCCATATTCGTATTTACACGGCAGAGGTTAAAGATAATGAATTAGTTCCTAATGATAAAGTTCTCACCCTTGATGTAGATCCTGACAATGAATTCAATTGGACAGAAGAAAGCCTACAGCAAGTTTACCGTAAATTTGACGAGCTAGTAGAAAATAGTAGTGGTCAAGACTTAACCGAATATAACATTCGTCGTATTGGTTCGGATTTAGAACATTTTATTCGCTCTCTCCTGGTCAAAGGAGATATCAGCTACAATCTCGGTGGTAGAGTAAGAAATTACAGTATGGGACTACCAAGAGTTGAAAGTCCTGAAACTCAAGGTAAATATATTTAAGAACCACTAAAAATAAAGCTATTTATCTCAAGACGCGAATATTCGCGTCTTTAAATTTTTAGCAGGCTATTTATCCATAGTAATCTTTTGCTGCTTTAGCGATCGCTTTCGGTAAAATAATATGCTCTTGTTTCTGGATTCGGGCATGAAGAGTTTCTAAGGTATCATCTGGCAAAATAGGTACAGCAGCTTGCATCAAAATTAGTCCACTATCTACTTCTAGACTGACAATATGAACAGTACAGCCAGTAATTTTGACTTGAGCAGCTAAAGCTCGCTCGATCGCTTTAATCCCCTTAAAACTCGGTAAAAGACTGGGATGGATATTGATGACTCGATTAGGAAATCCATCTAATAACACCTGAGTAACTATTCTCATCCAGCCAGCCATTACTACCCATTGCACTCCATATTGTTTAAGGGTGGCTACAATTTCTCTATCTAAATCTTCTCTCTTTTTGTAATTTCGATGATCTAATAGAACTGAGGGGAGCTTCCATTTCTCCGCCCGCGATTTCACTTTAGCAGTTTCGTTGTTATAAATTAAAACTTTGATTTCTGCATTCAACTTCCGCTCGGCAACAGCTTGGACAAGAGCTTCAAAATTTGTTCCACTACCAGAAGCCATCACACCTATTTGCAAAGGTCGGTCTAGTTTAAGTGCAGAAAATGAGAGATTAGGAGAAATTAGCACCTCAGAATTATGTTGATGATTATTTGGTTGGCTCATATAGGCTCAATCTGAATTAGCTTGGTCTATATTATCCCTCGCTCTTTCAAGAAAATTTTTTTTGAAGATTTTCAAAGATTTTAAAATTGCTATAATTCTTATTTTAAAAGGGTTTGGTAAATTTATTCTCGACAAAACTAACCCAAAAGAGAAAAAAAGAAGAAAAAAAGGGTTGACAAGCCAAGAAGAAGGATGTAGATTGGTAAATGCGCGGTTGAGAGAAAAGACAACTCAACAACGCCCCGAACCTAGACAAATCAATAGTTTGAAAGCCAA